>JAEYWA010000250.1 GCA_023431385.1 Bacillota bacterium
AGGGTTCTGCAATCAGAAGAAGAAGAGAGTGCATTAAATGTTCCAAAAGATTCACTACCTATGAAAAGGTTGAGAGCCTGCCCTTAATGGTGATTAAAAAGGATAAATCCAGACAGCCCTTTGACAGGGAAAAGCTAATGAATGGACTTTTACGCGCATGTGAAAAAAGACCTATATCAATAAATGATCTTGAAAAAATGGTTGAAAGTATTGAAACTCAGCTTCATAACTCTTTAATCAGAGAAGTAACTACTGAAGATATAGGTGAGATGGTAATGGCTAAGCTTAAAAACATGGATGAGGTTGCTTATGTAAGATTTGCTTCGGTCTATCGCCAATTTAAAGATATTAACACTTTTATGGACGAACTTAAAAATCTGTTAAGAGACGAAAAATAATCTGATTTTAGTGTTCTATAAAACTAAAAAACTATTTAAGAAGGGGCTATGCCGGAATCAAACGCATAGTCCCTTGCTGATGTTTTTCGCTGACGCAATATAAGTTGAATTTTTCTGATAAAAATTTACACTGACTGCTCTTATTCTAGAAATTAATTTATTAACAACTATACGTCGGATATTATAAAGGCCGAGATATATTTTATATAATTGTATTACTTCGTAAACGTGCTTTCATAAATATATATAACTTTATGTAAAAAACAGGTGATTTTTAATTTCTTTTATAGTATAATACATTTAAAGGTAATAATGTAACTTTATATATAAATTCTTAAATTTTCAAGTCGTTTCTTTTTAGATTAATCAAGCTAGAAAAGCTCCTTATAAATTGTTCGAAAAAAATATATTAATATTAAACTGTCTTTTAGTGTATATTTTATATGTCAATTCCTGCAAGTAATAAGCTTATTATTTCATAGGTGTCATTATAATTTTTCGGTTTAATCTGGAGTAAATCTATTGCCTTAGAAAAAAATCTGTGAACTCAGTAAATTATGAATTTTTTCAATGATTTACTCGACAATTTCGTACTAGAAACGTGTCTTCTTATATCAAAATACCAATCTTACGTTACTTTCTATAGAATACATATTGCATCTAATGCAAGCATTATCTGCATTAGTATTTCTTCAACATAAAGTTATCACTAATATAAAAGAAAAGAGGATATTTAATGATCTCAAGAATTAACAGTTGTGCACTCATGGGAATTGATGGCTGCATAGTGGAAGTTGAAACTGATATCAGCAATGGGATACCAAGCTTCGAGAATGTAGGCTACTGAGTCAACAATCTAAAAGCTTATAAAAAATGAAGATACGGTAGTGTAATTTACACTACCGTATCTTTTTTCAAAACATCATTTTTTATTTATATAGGTAACACAATATGCTTTTGCAGGGCCTGCTCCACCTGCTTAGTATCCACACTCAGGTAATGCTGTGTAACTGCGACACTGCTATGATTTAGCAGTGTCCTTACAATTTCAACATTATAGTCCTGCAGGTAGATAGAATTAGCAAAAAACTTGCGAAATGAGTGACTGGATATATTTTCTAACCCTAAATAATCACAAGTAAGTTTCAAATGGCTCTGTATTGCTCTTACAGTCAGGTCAAATAGTCGTTGCTTTGGTTTTATTCCATTTTCAAGAGCATAAGTCTGTAAATAGGTGTAAACCTCATTGGGGACAGTGAATGTCCTCTTTTTCTTAGTTTTTTCCTCTACTATATCAAGGTGGTATCTACCACTTTCATAAACAATATCGGACAATTTGAGTTTGACGATATCCCCAATGCGTAACCCCAGATTGGCTTCACAGCAAAGAGCAGCGGCTACCCTTGAATTTGGTCTAATCCTTTGTCCTGCACTTGTAGTAAATCCCCTCTGGATAAGTAAGTCTCCAAGCAGCTACACAGTATAATGCCCTTATCTCTTAGTTTTTGAAATACACTTATCAAACCACTTAGAGTATCTGCTAAATCCAGAACAGACCTGATGGCCAGTCTGTCCCCATGCTGAAGGACTTCTAAGAGCGTGAACAGTTCTGGTCTGTCTAAATTACAGTCAAAATACCTGTTATCATCTGGTATCTCTAAATCATTAATGAGTAAGAATAGATTTTGATTGTTCCTATTATCCTCTAACCCCATATTTTCCAACACATAAGCCCATACCATGAAAGTTCCTCCAATCGTCCCGAAATCGGGGATTTCGGGAATGTTTTCGTAAGTGGTTTTTATCCCCAAACCTCAACTCACCTAATTTTCAAATTCAGTGAGTTGTAATTACAAGGCACTGAATTTTTTAACATGACCTTCCCAAAATCCACCTTTTGGGAAGATTATTTTTCGACACTTAACCAGTTTTCGACACCTGTTTTTCATGGTAACAGTATTTTTTATACCAAAAACATAGAAAAGATAGACGGTCGGAAAATGTAAGGCAATTTTCCGACACTTAAAATCGCCACTTAACAGTGTGTCAAAATCTCTAGGATTTTGGGAAGGTCTGAAATCAACTTCTAATAAAAATTACGTTAATCCCATAAAAGTTATTTAATTCCGTCATAAAGTCAATTAACTCCTGCTTTTTGTCTGCAAACTGATGTGGTGAGTACATAATAAGTAAATTGAATTCTTTGACCTTATCCAGTTTTTCAACCTTTTTCTTAACATCTTTAATTCCCGCAGTAGTCAAAATTCTGTCTACAACTTCAACTTTTCTTCTGCCACATTCATAGACCATCTGGTCCCATTGATTTATAGCAGTATTGAAACTATCTAAATCAGTTTTGGTTTTTACAACAATTACAGCCTTTGGCATTTGCTACACCCCCTTAAAATGGAAAATTTTCATTCCCCCAACTATCATCCTCAAAATCTTCAATATCTTCCCAATCCTCTTCTTCATACTCTAACTCTAAATCACTATCACCCTCTGACAAACTTGTTGCCAACAGGATTTTATTGTCACCCAAACAATATAAATCTACGTTTATCTTCTCTTGTGCTATCATTTCTAAAACCTTGTAGGCGTTCTCTGGTACATCAAAAAATACATTCACGTTTGTTTTCATATTGTTTTCACCCCCTCATATATAAAACTAAATCTAACTGTAGTCATTTTGGGTTTATGTCTCTAAAAATGTTCGTATCAGTTAAAATTGACTTATATATGTCCATCTTTATATTTTCCTTAAATGGGGATAGATTTTTTCATATTTTTAGGGACTAAGGAACAGAATGTGTTCATTTAGTGGTGGGGGATAAATTAGATTGAAAAAAAGAGAAAAAATATGCTGTGCCGGATCCGGCACAGCAATAGTCTTGATATACATATGACAGAACCTATGAAACTACGTGATTATGCCTTTTGGGTGACAGTCTGATTTTTCCTTGTATTTACTACAATAAACTCCAGTCTCCCAAACTCCCAAAGTCTCCCTAACGTTTCCTCAACTATGACAGGCAAAACTATGATTCTGGAATTTGGGTGGGTGATGATGAAACTATTTTTACATCTAAGAGATACTACCTCTTAATTTTTTTCTCCGGATTTGAAAAAAGTTTTTTTAGTTCCACCCAAAATCCATGGTCACCCATTGACTGTTATTTCAACATTAAAGAGAGGTAGCACTTGGATTTTGGGAGACTGGATGCCAACCCATGCATTTCAACGTTTTCTTGAACCCTTTCCAAATACTACTATGGCAAGGCTTTTTCACAGATAGTAATAGCCCCGCCGGCCGGCGGGGCTATTAAACACTAACTCCATATATCAGCAGCCTTTTCAAGCAGCTCCTTTGTAGGTCTATTTGCAGTAAGATTATCATAGAGGTAGCCTACCTTTGTATTGAAATCCTTTGCTATCAGAGGCATTAGACTTTGACGAATACACCATTCTGTGTAAACAGCATATTGAGTAAAAAGACTGTCCTTATGGGAAGTGCTAATAACATTTTCTAAGAACCAATCCATAGAACGCTGATAATAGGTTTTTTTCAATATATCATAGCCAAGTTGACTATCTTTTCCTTCCAGTAATTTATTCTTATCTTTAGCAAACTGCTGAGGGGTTTTCTCTTTCATATGAGAATACAGGTAGCCTAATTCAGACAGGCGAACACGTATGAAGTATTCTGTACCACTCTTTTTTCTATCAACATAAGAGGACATTTCACTATAAAATTTATTTCTTATCATAGGGTAAAATCCATTGTCCTTGCACCAATTTTGATAAGTTTCAAAAACCTTGGTAGTAGCAACCCTGTCTGTGTCCGTTTCACTGATAATCAGACAATCACCTATAAATTGTTCCGTTACTGTCATTTCTGTTTTATATTGCTCTTTGGCTTCTAACATAGATTGACACTCAATGATTTCACCTTCTTCAAGTACAAGTTGCAGCCCTTCCAAAAGCCTATTGAAAATACCAGCCTTTTCTTCACTCAACTTCTTCTGCAGGTTTTTATCTTTGTTTATAATTTTCTCTGTGAATTTAAAGATTTTTAACCTGGACCACATGGCCTCGTCATTTTGGATTGCAGGTGAATAGTTAGAATCTATAAAAATCAAACCAATGATAGAGAACGTTATCATCTTCTTATCATAAAGGTTTCTGGTGCTGATAGTGGTATTGCCCGTCATAGCCTTAATTTTTGCACTATCAAGCCTTGCATCCTGTGCTACCTCTGAGGTACTGATAAGAAGGGTATCTCTTAGTTCCAAAAGTTCAGGTCCAACATTGCTCTTTTGATTATGACTACGCATGAGAACTGAATTATCAATGCTTGTACCATACTCACCCAGAACTGAATTGATACAATTTATGAGTGTAGTTTTACCTGTATCTTTCTCTCCGATAAGTAGCATAAGGGCTTTTTTAGCAGGTACCTGCTCTTTGGCCAAACACAATCCAAAGGCCTTTAACATCTCTTTTCTAACTTCTTTATCAGGAAATAAAGTTTCAAGCATGGTATCAAAGGTGGGGCAGGTGGCCGCAGGGTCATAAGAGCAACCCATTATCTTATGTAGCCTATGTTCTGTACTATGGGGTAGCAGTTCCTTTGTTGTCAGGTCAAGAACACCATTTTCAAGATTTACATATGGGCTTTCTTGGTAGTCTGTTAAATCCATATTCAGGTACATACCTTTTAACTTCTTGAAAATATCAGCACAATTTTTAATGGTGACCATGCTGCTGCACCTATTAAAGTATTCAAGTGCTCTTAATTCTAAAATATCCTTCTGCGTTACATCTGTTTTCCCTGTTTTCTGAACAACGGTAGTTCCGTCTGCCTCCATAACCTCATTTACTATCCACATAAAGACACTATGCTCAACCATAGCAAGGACTTCTGTAATTACATGGTATAGAACATTCTCATCCACCATTTCATACTTTTTCCCATTCCATTTGAAAAAACTGTTCATCTTGTTGCTGAAAATGAGCTGGTCACCTAAAACCCTCCGAACAATCTGCGTGTTTCCATTTACATTCAGGTCATAGGTATGCAGATAGTCTATGTAGATAATATTACTGAAACGATATTTACCTATATAGGATAATAATCTTCCCTTTAAAGCAGGATTATCAATGGCACCATTTTCAATTCTGGTTTTAATATCTACAAAGTCTGGTGTCCACAAATTGTCTTCTTCATTAATTAATATGTTTGATTCATTGGGTTTTGGTAATTTAGGACTATAAACAGCAGTGCAGGTAGAACTTGCTGTTTGAATATCCTTTCTAATGTCACTCTCATATTTTGACCACTTTCCATTCTTTCCATAGGATAGATAGCAAGGGCTTTGTCTGAATATTCTTTCTACCTGCACTGGATTATTACATGTATAGAAGGTCAATTTTCTAATCAAAGCAAAATCAGCGTAATGCTGTTGACTATATTTCTGATTGCCTTCTTTATCAACTACCTTATCCCATTGACCTTCCCATAAAAGCCTGAAATCCTCGTTTTGAAGTGCAATCTTCAAAACTGTGTCATCATCATATTTTTCATTGTCTATAACACCTATTATGGGTCTATCTTTTAAATTGAGGTCCGTAGAAGATTTCTTCTCAAAATAATTGCTATGTAGTTTCCTTAAAGACCTGTTTACCTGTTCTTCCTCACTGATTTCAAAATCATTGATTTTATGTCCTGTCATGATAACAAATCTTTTACTACCACTACTATAAATCTCTATTGGCATAAGAGGGGATTCACCTGTTTTTAAATCTTCGTCCAGAGAACCAAAGGCTAATAAGTGTATCCCCGTATTAGACAAACTTTTCTCTTGATACGTCCTATATGGACTTACAGCACTACACATGGCCTTAAACTGTTTTCTCAACTTTTCTTTTTCTTCTTCTGTTTCTAACTTATCCTCATGACAATCCAAATCTACAAAAATCAATCCTGTTTCTGGTGTCATAGCAAATCCAATGGCTACACACATACCAACTTCCACAGTTTTAGCAGCCTGCTCAAAACTACCCCAGGTATCAGGATTTGAAATGCTGGCCCACCTACCATCGCCTTCAATTTTAGGGTCTATAGGTATTTTCTTACCTTCAGAGGAAATTATAAACCCTACCCAATTATTGAAACTCCTCAATTCCTGAGGAATATTCTCTTTTATTAATTTCAACACTATGTAATACACCTATCTTTCTATTTTTTTAGTTAGGGTGATAAGAAAAATCACCCTAACATTTTTTGTTATCTCAATAACTATAATTCTTTCTCATTTCTTCCCATACTTCGGGTGTTACCATGTTATGTATTTTTAATGCTAAAATAAAGGTATCTATCTGACTTGTGCAATGCCTTGCTTCAAAATCCAATTCTTCTAAGGTCATATAATTCCATGGATTAAGTAGTCTGTCAGTGTCTTCTGCTTCTCTTGCTCTTTCCTTATATAACCTCTCTACACCCGCATTGAGTGCAGGTATTAAACTTACATCAACTTTTTTCATTTATATAAATCCTCACTTTCTTTATTAGAGAGGGCGGCACCGGTGCCGCCCCGTATACAACTTTTAACCAATAACTTCTGAAACATAACCATCAGGTAAAACATGATACGCTTTATATGTAAGAACAATTTCATCCTTTTCCCAATCAATACTAGCATAATCAAAATCTTCAACATACCAATATGCTAATGCTTTTAATCCTTCTTCACCAATACAATCCAAAGGTATTTTTGTAGTTAAAGTATCCGTTTGAAGATTATTGATATTCACTTCCCTATCATGTACCACTGTACCAACTTTACTTTTATTCATTAAACAACCACCTTATTTTATTAGTAGCCCCTAAGGGGCTCCTGATAGTGGTAGGAATCGAACCCACTCAATAACAACCAACTTGTACTACCTATATAATGTAAATCTATTTGTCCTGTCATCTGTCCAATCTTACGTTAAACAGTCTTAAAACTTCTTTTATGTCCAACTTTCTTTTTAACCTTTATCTGTCAAATTTTCTCATTGACAAGTAGTTATTTTTACTTTATAATATATAGTTTAATTCGTTCAACGTGATGTAGGACTACTTTATCGCAAATTCTTTCCTGCGTCAACAAGCGGGAACATATTTTTTTTGAAAAAATAAAACTGTAATTTTTCTGTAATAGAGTCATTTTGAACATATCAAAACGAACAATTCACCTCGATATTGTCCTATCCGGTTTTTGGACATAAATTATAAAAAAGTTCACTATTTCCATTAAATAGAAGGACAGTGGTTATAAAATCGCTAACTTTGTTTATAAAAGTGAGCAGAACAATAAAAACCCCTTCAGTTTTAGGAGAGCGGTCAGCAGTGATGGATTTTTGAAAATGCACAGACAAAAACAGATACCCCTTGTGCCGTTAACGGCACAAGGGGTATCTTCATAATTTTTAAGTATTCAATAAAAAAGAACAAAGGGCGTTCAGTTATAGAGTAATGATTTTCTTATCTATTTCTTCAAATATGAACTTTTCAGGCAATACTCTTTTACAGATATAGCAACTATCAAAAGGTGGATTAGCGGTAGACCTATCGTCCCCGTAATTCTTCATATAGGCTATTCTTGCAGGAAAAACCATTTGTTCTATTCCATCCTTAAAGACCTCAAATCTGCTTTTCGCAGAAAAAAGACCTACGTTACTGACCAGCATGGCGTAAGGGATATTCAACTCATTCAACCGTTGGAACACCTCTGTTTTTAGGCTGTATGGTGGATTGCTGATTATATAATCACAGTTTTCAGGTGGTTCAGTTTGAAAGAAGTCCTGACCATTATTGATATGCGTAGCCACTACCTTATGGCCCTGTTGCTTGAAGTACCTGACATACTGACTATGTTCCAAATCAAAAGGACACCAGATAGTGGAGCAGGGCTTGAGGTACTTTGCAATGGGAATTATAGCATAAAGGGGAGTTAAATACTCATCTTGCACCTGATAACTCCTTATAAAGGGCAACATATCTTTTTTGCTTTTCCCCGTTAAGACCTTATAGACATATTGTTTACTGCATCCTATCTGTGTTGCAATATCAGAGGAGGAAAGACTTCTGTTATGCAGTCTAATAATCTCTTGCTGTGTCACAGTCTTAAATGCCCCCGGATTCACTTTCCTGTGTTCTGACCTAACTTTATATATGTAACTCATAGAAACACCCTGAATGGCATTAAATGTTTCCTGCGCTGTTTTTCCCTCAATTTGCATTCGTTTAATTTGCTCTGTTTTACTCAACCAATCTTACCCTCCGCATTCAACTAATCTTACTCTTTATAAACTGCACAAAAGAACAAAAAGGTGTTCGTGTTTATAAACTTAAGCAAGTATATCTTCAAGCATGGGTTCTAAGCCATGTTCCTTTATATCATCTACTAACCCTTGTGCATAAAATCTATTTACATCTACTGCTACATACCTTAACATATTTGCAGCAAGTTCCTTGACAACAAATCCAAAAGAATTTGATAGTAGAACGTTATAAGCAAACGTGGCTATTGGGTCATTATCAGCAAATCTATGACAAATTTCACGAAAACAGCTTTCTATTCCTTGAATAATATCATTCGCTTGAGTTTCACCTTGTTGCATATATTTAAGTAATATATCTATAAAACCTGGTTGCTTGTCCACAAGAAATTGGCATACTTCTTCATATGTTAATTCACTTATATAATTTTCTACGTCTTCGTCCAGAATGCCATTCTTGATTTTTTCCAACAAGGTTTCTTTATTTTGCGCTTTACTATGATATGCAATACATTTCTCTATATAGGATAACAGAACCCCAGCATCAGCTTGCCGAAAAGAAGCATTAGCATTTGTAGCTTTCTCTGTTACAGATTTAAAAACATGGTGTGTATTTGTACAATCCGTAGTCATAATAAAATTTATTAATCTACCAAGAGAGAATACATCACTCCGTTTATCTCCATCTTTTAACATCATAAATTGCTCGGGAGCACAATATCGGAATTGTCCAACTGCGTTAGTTAAAAAAGTGTTGTGTGAGGTAAGCATGTGCAAGTCTTTACCCAAACCAAAATCTGCTATTTTCAACATCCCATTTAAAATAAATATATTGGTAGGGCTAATATCTCTATGGATTATATCTCGTTCGTGAACAGACTTCATTGTATGTAATACCTGCCTGATGCATGTGATTTTTGAAGTTTCATCAAGATTGTTGTTTTCAACAAATTTTTGCAGGGTAGACTCTGCTTTCTCCATTGTATAATGACATGAACCTTCATCAAAATCAAAAACCTTGATAATAGTTGGTATATCGCTTAACTCCTTTGTTATAGCATATTCTCGTTTAAATCTACTGCGAATTCCTTTATCTGTGACATAGTCCTCTTTTAATTTTTTGAGTACTTTACCAGTTGATTTTTGCAAATATGCGTTTGCAAAACCACCCCCGCCAATAAACACTAAATCAGAATCTTCCTTAACCAAGTTGTATTTATCACCTTTTTTAGTAAGCATAAGCATATTGACTTTTAGAATGCGATTAAATTCAGTAAATGCTTCATTGCTTTTCGAAAGTGCTTCAACCTCAGTACACTTATGTTCACTTAAAATATATTCTTTACCTAAGATTAAACTAAAAAATGAACTTAGTTCATTGTGATTATACATATAAGCAAGTTTATCAAAAACATATTTCCACCTAGAGGGAAATCCCTGACCATATTTATCATTAGAAGAAAAATATTGGTTGAAGAAAGAAACTAACTTTGCACCTGATTTATAAGAGTAATAACCTTCAATATCTCCGCAAAAAATACTGGATATTTCTTTTAAACTATCTTCTGATAACATAATATCCTCCTAACGTTAAATAACGTTTATTTAAATATGTATTCACATAGCACTAATCAACTCATTTAGAATTGCCTGTATGACAGGAACGGAAATGCTATTGCCTACCAATTTACCCACTTGGCTTTTAGAAAATCCATTATTCCTCAGCAGGGTAGCATCTTCTTCTTTAAAGCCTTGAAACTTCATGAGTTCCTGACTGCTCAAACACCTTGTTCCTTTTTCATCAACTACAAAGGTCTGTTGTGTATGTGAAGGAGTCCCCCATTTAGTAGTGATACAGGAAATAACTGTCTTCTTAAAATTAGGCTTGAAACTTTCACAATTTCTTAGACTTTCCAGTTGTTCTGGAGTAGCATAGTATTCCTTATCTACTTCGGGTAAAAACCAACTGGCTGCCCATTCCTCAGTATCTGGTTTTGGAATTGGGTCTGGAAACTTAAAATCAACATCCAAATCCTCACGAACCAGGACCATAAAAACCCTTTCTCTATGCTGTGGTATTCCATAGTCCTGTGTATCTAAGGTTTTATAATAGAAATTATATCCACAATCTTCAAATTCTTCAAGGACACGAGCAAAATCCCTTTCAAAGTTCTTATGCTTTTCCAATGCACCTACATTTTCAGCAATGACAAACTTTGGTTTTTTGATAAGTGCTATCTGCATAGCCTTAAAGAAAAGACCACTTCTTTTTCCTGCAAGACCTTTTTGTAAACCCGAAGGAGATATATCCTGGCACGGGAATCCAAAAAATAGAATATCAAAATTAGGGATTGTCAAATATTCTTCTGTATTAGGCTCAAAACCTGTAAACCAGCTGAACCTTTCCCATTCAGGTGCAAAAATTTGATAACTTGCCTCTACTATATCACCTAAGTTCTTATTCGGGTCAGTACCATGCAGTAGACAGTAGGCTTTAACTGCTCTCTTGTCTATCTCACAAAAATTAATCAGTTCATAGTCTACATTTAAATTAGTCAATGCTCGTTCTGGTGCTCCGATTCCAGAAAACAGACTTAGTACACGCAATTTATACTTATCCTTGCTTATGGCTACAAGAAGGTTTTCTCCTGCATATTCTGCAAAAACAGCATACTTAAATAAGAGATTGAGCAATTTTCTTACTGAATCAATATAACTTTTCTTACGATTTTTTAATGAAAGACGCAGGAAAATCAAGTCTATATCTGCATCCTCAATATCGTTTATATTCTTATCTTCTAAGTGTAAAAGTTGAGCATTATATAAGGCTTGATACTTCTTTTTAGAGGCTTCACTGTCTACAATTCCAATTTCCAGAAACTCCTTAAACAGTTCACCAAATGCAATACCCCTATCAGGCGAGACAATAAAAGGCTCTTTTGAATCAGATAGCCTACGCAATTTTAATATCCTTGCTTCGTGTGCCTCTAATTCAGTCTTAAACCCACTTTCTTGATAATATGCAGGTTTTCCATAGTCATCCACTCGTTTTATCCTATAATACCAAGTCCCGTTCTTTCTCTGGTGTACCCCTTTATATCTGGACTTCTTTTTCTCACTCATGGTCTATCCACCCACTTTTCGTTCTTTTCTACCAGTATACAGGACAACCCGTGATATGACAATCTTTTTAGCCTACACTTATCAAATTTAAAATTTCAAAAATCATCATCCTAAACTCATTTCTGGAGAAAAGTCCTCAAAATCCTGTAATTTCAACAAGAACAAAAGGTGAGCAGTTTTTGACATGGGGTGGAGGGTAGAAACCTATACCCACTACCTATTCTTCGTTTGTTATCATCATGGATTTTTCAGATTTTTGCCCACAAAAATATCCCTGACCACCATTTAGCAGTCAGGGATTTCTTAGATTGAAATAATCTTCATTTTTCTTCTACAACCATCTGACAAGAGCAGTCCAAACACCCTATGTTCACTGACTTTGTTGCCCTGACACTACACCCACAATCAGGGCAGATATATTTTCTCGTGGATGACTTCTTTTTACCTGTTCCATCCACTCCACCAGAACTACCACCAGTAGAACCATTATCACCACCAGACGCACTATAACCCCCATTCCTTGCCAGATTGACATTCTCCCAACCTTCCATATTGATTAAATCCATAAGCATTAGAGAAGGGTGGGTGATACTGAACCCAATCCTGCCATCATAGTCAAGCACCAGACCCCTCATTTCAGCCTCATTCTTAAATCTTTTGTTATGATAGACATGGTTCCTTGAAGTATCCTTAATCCCTTTCATATCACAATAATGGTGGACCATTTCATGAACCAAGGTGGCCACCACATTGCCAATAGGTCTATTGAGTGTTTCTGCCCCTATGTTGATTTCCCTATACCCCTGTTGATTTTCAGACCACGAGTCCCAAGGTGTGTAGTGGCCATAGGCCTTTGGGGAACTTTGGACTGTTATCACAACCTTAGATAGTTCACCATTAAAGAACTTTTCATTCAAAACATTATACGCATTTTCTAAAAATGCTGTAATCTCGCTGATTAACATTTTGAAAAACCCCCCTTTTATTTTGTGTATATCAAAAGGTAGATTTTTCTGTCCAAGAGGGTTTTATATATGCTCACTATTTATTTTTTAGTTAAAAAGGGAAGGTTGCCGACCGGCAACCTTCCCCGAATGATTTATTTAATTATTCCTCAGTATACCCATTACTCGTATTTATCACAACTGTATTGTTCGCACCATCCCAAGATACCTCAAAATTAAACACCTGACCCAAATCTCTCAGTTTGAAATAGTTATTATCGTTAATTGTATACGCTGTTAGACTTAAAGACCAATTTATAAGCGTTGGTCTTAGAATAGGCTATTTACGTAAAATTAAAGGACTTTCTCAAGAGCAACTTGCAGAAAGAGCAGGAATAAGCATTGGATTTCTAAGTCAAATTGAAGCACCCAATATGGCAGTAGGCCTTTCGTTGGCTACCATTTTTGCCATTGCTGATGCTTTGGAGATACCTGCATCCAAATTATTGGAAATAGAAACATAAAAAGTAGCACTCCCACAATCAAAACGGGAGTGCTATTTATCTTCTTGTGTCCATTGGATAGTTCTGGTATACTGGGATTGTTAAAATGTCGAAGAAAGGAAGGTGAATACCATGGCTACAAATATTGTTGAGTTACTACGAGAAGGCTCAATAAACAACTTATTTAAAGCCGCGGGGTTCTCATCTTGTTTTAATACATGGAAAATTAGAATTAATGACTTAACTCCTGCGAAAACACCCAGACAAATGATTGACTTAGGAGACCATTTATCAGATATTTTTGCATTGACTAAATCCGGTGGAAGGTCGCAAAGTGAAGTATCAGGAGGTGGTTCTGCTTGGGAAGCACTTGTCTGTTGGTATTTGAATGCATGCTTAATTGGTAGAAGAACAGTTGTTATTAAACACCATAAGGACTTGATTCCTGCACCAGTAAGTGAAGCCATTACCGTTAATTACAACAACTTTGTTTCTAACACTGAATCAGACCTAATCGCAATAACATTTCCAGATAAAGCTGAATATTCAATGGATTTAAACGCTATTAACATTTTGGATGAGAATGGTGTTACTGTTCCATTACAAAAAGGTCGAAAATATAATCTTAATGGAGTTATGGATGCATTATGTCATCGTGATTTTTCAGAATTAGAGATACATATTATACAGTGCAAAACAAACTGGAACGATAATGCACAGATACCAATGCTGTGGGATATGATTTATTCTGCCAATAATTTTAGAGCAAATATAAACGTGGGTAGAAATGGTTACTCCATTCATGATACAAGAAGGTTTACTTATTCCTTTGTTACTGTACCTACAAGTAGAATAGACGGAATAAAAGCCACTTCTACTTGTGTAAAGAGAGTGGCCCACATTTCTGGTGGAAACTATTGGGGTAAACCTACCTTAAATAATGTATCTAACTCAGTAAAAGAAATGCTACAACGAAACCTATCTACGGGTCACAATAGAAACCATTTGACTACACTGGGGTCAGAATTACCAAAATTACCAAACGAATACAAGTATTTTAATATATGAACCAAATTAGAGGGAAAGGCTTAAGCCTTTCCCTCTAATGCTTTGTATATTTCTTTCGCTATGGCATTTGCTAATAATGGGGGTACTGCGTTGCCTACCTGAGTGTATTGTGGAACCTCTAGTTTCCGTCTAGGTCCTCCGGTTGTTCTTTTACTCAAAAACTCAAAACTATCATCAAAAGACTGCAATCGTGCCATTTCCCTGACAGAAAAAGTTCTATTCTCAAAAGGAGATATGTAATCATCTGGAAGTGTGACAACCGTAAGAGATGGTCTGTCTCTATACAAACGTGTACGAATGGTTTTCCGTGTTAGCAATTTGTCTAACATTTCGTCTGTAACGTTTCCTTTTTTGAATGCTGTTATAACTTCGTCTTCAGACATATCTAATTTCTTGCTACACTCTGCAAGTAAATGTGGTTTGCTTTTTAAATTGATTCCCTCTGTAAGTATACGCTTTTTAACAGCATTACCATCTTCGCCTTCTTTGAATAATGAAAACCGTTCCACTATTAGGGCCTGATGTCTGGAGAGGTCATTGTTTAAAAAGCCTTCTTTGCTTCTAATCGGATTACCATTCAAAGCGGGGGTTCTACCTAATTTGGATTGAATTTGATACTCGGTGTCTACAGGATTAATCTCCTGTAGGACTTTTTTCTTTCGTATTAAATCACCTATTGCCTGTTGCACAGTTACCCTTGTTTCATCAGTTACTGTTGGTTGAGGGTATTGCGGTTCTTTTTCTCCTTGAAGATATGCAATAAATATAGCTCTTCTTCTTCTTTGGGGAACACCATAATCGGATGCATCCAAAACCTGTGGTTTCAAAACATTATATCCTATATGGTTAAACTCACTTAATAAAATGTCAGGTGCTGTCTTGCCATCCTCATACGAAATACCAGTTACACCTTGAAAACCATAAAACTTTGTATCGTTAAAGCCCTCAACATTTTCCATTACAACATACTTAGGTTGTACTTCCTGAATAACACGCAAATATTCTTTGAAAAGTAGATTTCTTGGGTCATCCACCTTTCTTTTACCAGCCCTGCTAAATCCTTGGCAGGGTGGCCCCCCGAAAATAGCGTCTATCTTTTCGGGCATCTTCACTTCGGGGGATTTGAACATTTCCAATGAACTTATCTTATCCTTAATCATTTCTCCACTAAGTTCTCTTATATCGCCTCTGTGAAAGTAGGTGTTTTCACCTTGAACAAGACCAAGTTGCTCATGTCTATGCGTATATGTTTTTTCAACATCCTCGCTAATATCACTAGAAAACAGTATGTGGAATCCTGCTTGGATAATTCCTTCACTCATACCACCCGCGCCACAAAACAAATCTATAGCATAAAACACAGGAACACCTCCTTTTCGTAATTTGTCAACTTATTGTATCATAATCTTTTAAAAATGTCCAGGGGTAAATTAATGAAAGTTGCTTTGTGTTCAACTGATTTATTCCGTTGAAACATCCATAATCAGTCTTGCCCCACATTTGAAACCATAGACGAACATTCTATCTAATTCCAGACCATAAGATTGTAAGTACAGTTCTTTAATTTCTTCTAGTCTAGGTTTCTGCTTATCATTTAGTTCCTTACTCAATTCCTCTGTTGCTTCCATAAGTTCTAGAGTTAGTCTATGCCACTCAGGATTATTAGGATAGCCAAAACCCTCAGCGTAAGAGGCTGCATTGTTATATAAATCTTTTATTTCTCCCATGTTATCACCACCCAATTCAATTTTGGTCACATGATAACTCTTCAGAGAGTATTCGGGAAGGGCCAATTTCTTTATTTGACAGCCTATCTTATGTTACGGGTGGATTATGGCAGTTTTTTCTTGAGTCACACCCATTCTGGAGGTATAATGACTAAAACAACATTGTTTAGTTGAATACATAGTCAACATACCCCTTAAGGAGGGATAGAGATATGAGTAAGATTAAAATGGTCTGCTATTGTCGTGTTTCAACAGGGTCTGAAGAACAGGCAAACAGTTTTGAAAACCAAAAGCAGTTTTTTGAGGATTATTGTGCTAAGGACCCGAGGATTGTACTCTATAAAGATAGTAGCAATAATCATACAGGTATTTATCCGGATAAAGGCATTAGTGGTACGCTGCTACATAGAGAACAGTTTGAAAAGATGTTATGGGATGCTGGTTTAGACTGTGGTGTATATGAATATACCCCTAAAATCTACAAGGATGTGGATGATAAACAATACTCTATTAAGTATAAGGCATATAAGATTGAGAGAAATGGTCTTAAACCCAAATTTGAGGAAATATTGGTCAAGAACACTTCAAGATTTGCTAGAAATATTCAAGTGGCCGCAATCCTTCAGGAATTAAGAAATATTGGGGTTTATGTTACATTTCTTGATATTCAAAAATCTACACGAAATGAAAGTGATATACCCATTATTCAATTCTTCCAACAGTTTGATGAAATGTTTTCAAGAGATTTATCAAGAAAACTACTATCAGCAAACAAACAAAGCAGAGAAAATCAGATTTTGAGAACCAACCATGACTTGTTTGGGTATAAGTATATTCCACGAAAAAGCAGAGCAGAGAACAATACACTAAAAATGATACCTGAAGAAGCGTATGTGGTGCAAATGATATATAGGCTTTATTACGGCTGTTTTAAGGGTCAAATGGGTGAGCCTATACCCATGCCCACCTGTGACTTTAAATGTTCTCTGTGTCCGCTACACAGCACAATAGAGGACAAGGATGGTGAAGGGTTTAGAAACATACTGAAAATCCTAAATGACACATATGGATTTAGAACAAGAAAAGGAAAACCATTTGCACAGTCAACCATAAAACATATATTTGAAAACGAAAAGTTTTGCGGGTATCTTAATAACGGAAAATGGAATCATGGTACTGTCTTCAACTACTTTTCATCTCCTAAATTAAGAGAAAACTACAAGGGTGTTTTACAGTATAGGCCTGACCTAATTGACCCCATTATTAGCATTGAGTTATTTGACCTTTGCACAGCAAAAAGGTTAGTGAAAGCAGGAGATACTACTGGGAAGTTTAAAGGAGTTCACACTAAATACAAAGGGAAAATATTCTGTGGTAAATGTGGTGATGTATATACCCACAACATTTCAAGTGATAAAAAAGGGTACTACCAGTGCAAGACAAAGAGATTTAAGTCTACGTCATACTGTGGTAGTTGTAATGTATTCGATTGGCAAATTGATAATGCCGTTAAAGACCTATGCCAAGGTAGTATAAAAGAGATGATTGATACAAGAAATCTTCAAGTATTATCTACACTAAATTCACAAGTCAGGGATAAGATTGATTTTCTTAAACGGAATCGAAATGTTGGGGAAATTAAGGAATTAGACCAAAAAATAAAAACATATACAGAAGGACTTGAAAAACTTTATACCCGTATGGTTTTGGATAGTTCAGACAACACAGCACTTACAGCAGCAGTGAATACGATGGAAAAACAACTGAAAGAATACCGTACAACCTATGAAACAATAACAAAAAAGCCCAAAGCCATATTTGAAGAACTTCAAAATCTAATAGACTTGTGCTATACTGTCGCTAAGGCTATTCAAGATACAAAAACAGTCTACACGGAGGAAGAACTTCTAAATGATGTTGTAGAAAAGTTTGTAATCTACGGCGAACCTATTAGAGACAGCAAGGGGGTATACAGAACACCACAACCGAGCATTGTTCCTGTTCTCAGGACCGAGGCACTACTCAGCAGTAGGATGAATGTTGAAGTTAATATAACAGCAGAACCCTTCATTTTTGATATGGGTATCGAAAATAAAAAAATCACAGATGAGATTTTTTCTGTGATTGAGACTATCGAAAAAGAGGTAACCACTCTTAAAACCCAATATTTATAAATATTGACTCAGTAGCCTACCATTGATATAGTCGGTTTAGGTGATACAGCTGTCAGAGAATCCAGGGAAAGAGTAAGAGCAGCCATTAAGAACAGCGGGATAGAATTTCCCATAAGACGAATAACCATAAACCTTGCGCCGGCAAATTTACGTAAAGGGGGTTCTGTCTATGATGTTTCAATAGCTGTTGGTATTTTAGTAGCTTCGGGTATTATTGCTTCGAAAGAATTGGAGAAGTATATGTTTTTGGGAGAATTATCTCTAGATGGTACTGTTAAGCCCGTAAAAGGAATTCTGTCCATGGTCTGCTGCGCCCGCTCCCACGGTATAGGCAATGTTTTTGTACCCGAAGCAAATGCTGATGAAGCAGCTGTCCTTGCAGATGTTAACATATTACCTGTTAAAAGCTTAATTGAGCTGATCAACCACCTTAATGGCAAGGAAATTATACCTGTGTATACAGTAGATATTGACAGCATTTTTGTACAGAATGCTTCATTTTCTATGGATTACAGCGATGTTAAAGGTCAGAATAGCGTTGAGCGGGCAATGGAGATAGCAGCTTCAGGAGCCCACAACCTGCTGATGGTGGGTTCACCTGGGAGCGGAAAAACCATGCTTGCCAAGAGACTTCCTACTATATTACCGCAAATGACCTTTGAGGAAGCTCTGGAGCTGACCAAAATATACAGTGTGGCAGGACTACTTCCTCAGAAAACTTCACTTATTACTGTCAGGCCCTTTAGAAATCCCCACCATACAATATCGGATATTTCTCTTATCGGAGGAGGCAAACACATAAAACCTGGAGAGGTGAGTCTGGCACATTTTGGGGTTCTCTTTCTGGATGAATTTCCTGAGTTTGGCACTAATGCCATTGAAGTCCTGCGGCAGCCTTTGGAGGATGGAGAAATATGTATATCACGAGCAAACAATAGTATCACCTATCCCGCCAAAACAACTTTAATATGTGCTGCAAACCCGTGCAGATGCGGCTTCCTCTTGGACAGTGCAAAAAAATGTACCTGCACACCTAAAATGATAAAACAGTATTTTGGAAAGCTGAGTCAGCCTATTCTTGACAGAATAGATATTCACGCCGAGGTTCAGCCAGTTAAGTTTCATGATCTCCAAAACACAACTAAAGTTGAGACTTCAGCGTCTATCAGGGCAAGGGTGAATAAAGCAAGAAATATACAGCTTGATAGATATAAAGGGCTCGGTATATTTTCAAACTCTGAATTGACACCTTCAATGGTTAAAAAATACTGTGAACTTGATAAAGTAACATCTAATTTATTATTGCGGGCGTTTGAAAAGCTTGGTCTCAGCGCCAGAGCGCATAACAGAATACTTAAGGTTGCCAGGACAATAGCAGATATGGAGAGCAGTGAAGTAATTAAGTCCCAGCATGTGGCCGAGGCAATTCAGTACAGAAGTTTTGACAGGCTTAAATATTAATCACTAAATACAAGGAGAAAATATGAGAGATATTGATTATTGGGTATGGTTTTCATCATTGGCAGGTTTAGGTCCAGTAAAGGCACGGACACTTCTTCAAACATATGGGAACCCCAAAATAATTTTTAACTTGAACGAGTCTGAACTTAAAACAAACAGACAGCTTACTAAAAAAAATATGGATGAAATTCTGTGTATGGAAAAACGGGAGAGGATAACAAAAATAAATGATTTAATACTCAAAAATGATATAAAAGTGATAAATATAGCTGACGCTAATTATCCTCAAGGTCTTAGAGCGATTTATGATCCACCTATTGCGCTGTACTACAGGGGGAAATTTAAACTATCAGAATTTTCCATAGCTGTGGTTGGTTCAAGAAGAACAACAAATTACGGTGCGTTTTCGGCAAAAAAACTATCCTACGAGCTTGCTATGAGAGGTGTTCAAATTATTAGCGGCCTTGCAAGAGGAATAGACAGTGTTGCCCATGAAGGCTGCCTGGACGCCGGTGGAAAAACAGCAGCGGTCTTGGGGTGTGGGCCCGACTTTATCTATCCACCAGAAAATGCTCGCTTGTATGACAGTATTTTGAAATCTGGCGGATTAATCCTGTCTGAATACCCCCCCGGTACTCCGCCTCTACAATATAATTTCCCGGCAAGAAACAGAATTATCAGCGGAATATCTTCAGGAGTTCTAGTAGTTGAAGCTGCAAAACGAAGTGGCTCTCTCATTACTGCAGGCTTTGCACTTGAGCAGGGCCGAGAAGTGTTTGCTGTTCCTGGAAATATCGACTGCGCTTACAGCAGAGGTACAAATCAATTAATTCAGGATGGGGCTAAAATGGTACTTGAGGTTGATGATATATTGGAGGAATTTGATTACAGGATTGAGGCATATATAAGGAATAATAAAATAGATAAAAAAATCCGCAACGCAAGCAGTAGTATGGCAAGTATGATAAACATAAAGAGCAATAAGGTAAATGTAAATCCCGAGGCAAAGAACTATAGAGGGCTAAGCACAGAAGAAATCCGTATTGTTAAAATCATACAGAAAGGGATTCATCATATAGACGAAATAATTCAAAGAAGTAATATTCCTGTCAGTGAAATAAATAATGTACTGTTTATGCTTGAAATGAAAGGAGTAATAAATCAACTGCCCGGAAAGCTTTTTGAAATGTGTATGTAAATGACATATATATAATGATTTTGGGCAGTCATAAAATCTTATATTGTGTGCATAATTTTGATTAGAGACAAACAAGTAGTACTTTATATTGTGACTATAAAATAACAGAATTTACTATTTTTTCTGTAAAATCATTAATGTGAGGTTGACAGAAATAAAAATCCAGTTTAAATTAGTATTTGTCTGATAAAAAAATTGAAACGTGATAAAAATGTACAAAAATTACACGGAGGAATAAAATGGCTGATAACCTGGTTATTGTGGAGTCTCCCGGAAAAGTTAAATCTATCGGTAAGTTTTTAGGTAAAGGCTATAAGGTGGAAGCATCTGTGGGCCATGTTAGA
>JAEYWA010000002.1 GCA_023431385.1 Bacillota bacterium
TTGTCTCAACACCGTTTGCACTTTCATTTACACTTGCAGTAACCTGTTCAAGTGCATCAACTATGTTAGAAATTGATTGATTCATAGATTTTGAGGATTCATTAAACTCATTCATCATAGTACTGAATTTCACAGAATCGGCGTAATACTGTTCACCTGTTTCAATGAGCTTTCTGTAATCGGAGAGAACGTCTTGATCAACAAAATCAAGTAGAACACCAGCACTGTCGGTAAGAGCTCCTACAGATTGATTTACCGTTGTTACAATGTTCTTAATGTCTGCAGCTGTCTTAGAGGACTGATCAGCCAGCTTTCTGATTTCATCTGCTACAACCGCAAAACCCCTACCTGCCTCTCCTGCTCTTGCTGCCTCAATTGCCGCATTTAGAGAAAGCAAATTTGTCTGTTCGGTAATTTGTAAAATAGCATGTGCAAGCAATTCAATCTGAGAAACTTCCTTTGCCTCATCAATAGCCGATTTTAGCTGCTGTTTCACGTTATTGTAAACGTCACTTGCATTGTCTGCTGATTTAATAGCGCTTTCTTTTATTTCACTGGCCTTTTCGCTTATCATATTTGCTGAAGCAGCACCCTCTTCAGATTTTTGCGAAATAAGATTAACATTTTGCATTATTTCCTGGGTATCAAAATTGATCTGGTGAGTGGTTGCAGCCGACTCTTCCATAGACCCTGAAATATGTTCGGTAGTTTCCAGCGTATCATTGGTTTTATTTTTTAGCTCCTCGGCCATTCTCTCAACCTTCTGAGAATTATCCATAATGTTCTTGGAGGATTCAAGCATTAGACTTAAAATATCTCTTAAAGAACCTCGCATGGAAGACAGGTTTTGTGCAAGTAAGCCAATCTCATCTTTTCTGTTTTTAATCCTGTCATAGGTTTTATCATGGGATAAGTCAAAATTGGCAGTTCTTTCTACAACCTGAAGTAGAACTTTTATTGGTCTTGTAAGTGAATATGTAAGCCAAAAACCAACTCCTATTACAAATAGTGCAGATATAATTCCAGATATTACAATCGGAAATCCAAGAATCTCATGTGCAGTAACACTGCCACCTAACACAACTATACACCCAACGACAATCGATATTATTTTTTTACTGATAGACATAACACTGAGCCCCCAGCATTTAAATGATTTATGTAATTATACCAATTATACTATCATAATGTGTCGATAATATCCAGACTCACTTTAATGATTTTAGCCAGCTCATATTTCCTTTTAATGGTTTCTGATATTTATACATCATTTTACTAAACAGAGCAGAAAACATTAAAAATGTAGTTAAAAAAGGTCGCTTACAATATATACTTGCTTAATACAAATATGCTATGTTTATAAATACATAGATTAAGATATAATTTTTCGACTGTAGAAAAATTTATTATAGAAAATAGTATCACTTAAATTTATTACAGGAAGGTGATTAAATGTCTGAACAAATCAAGCTTATTGCATCGAGAATAAAAGAATTGCGTGAAATATCCTCTATTTCAGTTCAAGATCTTGCTGCAGAGCTTCATATTTCAGAAGAAACTTATCTCGAATACGAAAGTGGAAATACAGATATTCCGGTTAGCTTTCTTTACCAGGTAGCAAACAGATTTAATGTCGAACTTGCTGCTATTCTTACGGGTGATAATCCAAAACTTCATACTTATCAGGTAGTTAGGAAAGGTAAAGGCGCTAATGTTGAAAGAAGAGAACACTATAAGTATCAGAGCCTTGCAAATAATTTCATCGGTAAGAGGGCTGAACCTTTTATTGTTACAGTAACAGCTGAAACTGACAATCATCCTGTGCACTTTAATTCACATAAAGGTCAGGAATTTAATTATGTTATAGAAGGTACGTTACAAATAATAATAAATGGTCATGAATTGGTTTTGGAAGAAGGAGATTCAGTGTATTTTGACTCCTCTGCAAATCATGGTATGAAAGCTCTGAACGGAAAACAGGCCAAATTCCTGGCAATTATTCTTTAGCACTAGGGGGAAAACATATGTTAAACAAGTATGTCTCTCAGGTTGATTACTCATCCTATGAAGATTTTTATCAAAATTTTCAAATTAATATACCTGAGAATTATAATTTTGCATACGATGTCGTAGACGAATATGCTAAGAAAGATCCAAATAAAGTGGCATTGGTATGGTGTGATGAAACAGGTGCTGAAGCAACCTTTACCTTTGCACAGCTCAAGGAATACAGCGATAAGACAGCAAATTTCTTTAAGTCTGTAGGGATCAGGCGCGGTGACCCTGTTATGCTTGTGCTGAAGAGACGCTATGAATTCTGGTTCTGCATATTGGCCCTACATAAGCTTGGAGCTGTAACAATACCGGCAACACACCTTTTAACCTGTAAGGATATCGTATACAGAGCAAATGCTGCCGACATAAAAATGATTGTTTCAGTTTCAGAACCTGAAGTAATAATGCATATTGAAGATGCCTTAATCAAATCGCCAAGTTTGAAATATAAAGCACTTGTCGGTGATAGCAAAGAAGGCTGGCTTGACTTCACCGGTGAGGTTGACAAATCCTCAAATGTATTTGAAAGACCCACGGGAGATCAGGCTTCACAGAATAGTGATATATCACTGCTTTATTTTACATCAGGTACGACCGGAATGCCTAAAATGGTTCAGCATGATTATGTATATCCTCTAGGGCATATTTTGACCGCCAAGTATTGGCAGAATTGCTCCGAAGGCGGATTACACCTGACAGTAGCTGATACCGGTTGGGCTAAAGCCGTTTGGGGAAAGATTTACGGTCAATGGCTTGCTGGATGTGCTGTATTTGTATATGACTATAATAGATTTATACCAAAGGATTTGCTCCAGGTTATATCTAAATATAAAGTGACATCCTTCTGCGCTCCGCCTACAATGTATCGATTCTTTATTAAAGAGGACCTATCCAACTTCGACCTAAGTAACCTGAAGTATTGTGCTGTAGCAGGTGAACCTCTGAATCCTGAGGTATACAGCCAATTTTATAAAGCTACAGGCTTAAAGCTCATGGAGGGCTTTGGACAGACCGAGTTAACAGTAACCCTGGCAACCTACCCCTGGATGGAGCCAAAGCCCGGTTCAATGGGTAAGCCTTCACCGGGATATGATATTGATCTGCTGGATGATGAAGGTAATTCTGTCCAGGACGGTGAAGAAGGTCAGATTGTAATCCGAACCCATAACAGGAGACCTGCAGGCATGTTTGGAGGCTATTACAGGGATGCAGCCCTAACATCCAAAGTGTGGAATAACGACATTTACTACACCGGAGATGTTGCCTGGCGTGATGAGGACGGGTACTACTGGTTTGTAGGAAGAGCTGATGATGTAATAAAAAGCTCCGGGTACAGAATTGGACCCTTCGAGGTCGAAAGTGCTTTGATAGAGCACCCCGCTGTTCTTGAATGTGCAATTACTGCCGTTCCTGATGAAGTAAGAGGTCAAATCGTAAAAGCTACTATAGTACTAACAAAGAATTATTCAGCAAGTGATGAACTGGTTAAGGAGCTTCAGGATCATGTAAAACGGGTAACTGCCCCATATAAGTACCCCAGAATTATCGAATTCGTCCCTGAGCTTCCAAAAACCATCAGCGGTAAAATCAGACGCGTGGAAATCAGACAGACTGACAGTGAAAAGAAATAGCAAAGCGGACCAATAGGTCCGCTTTTTTAGTGTGTATGAATTTATTTATTCCAAAGTTAATTTCTGTTCAATCCCTTATAGGATCAAACCTGAAGCCCACATGCTTAATTTTCTCCTCACATGGATTTAGAACATAAATGTCATCTATATATTCCCACCTCACTAATATGCTTGTTGATCTTTTCTCGGGTATCTGCTGCTCCTTTGGTATTTCATTGCCACCCTCATCCAATATCTTTGTCATAGTTCCGGACCCTTCCAGCCAGATACCTATCTCATCCACATCCATTAATTTTGCCAGTATTATTTTATCAATATCGAAAAAGTAATTTAAAACCGTATTCTGTTCGGCAATCTTCCTTAGACTCAAAAAAATATTCTCTCCAATATAGCTGTTAAGAAACATACTCTAAATCTCCTATAGATTTATTCAACTATATTATTAAATGAATTATACCTGAGAAAAGTTACAAATAAGTTTTTTAAGAAAATAAGTTAAAAGCCCCGTAGTAATACTACGGGGACTGATAAAGGGTTTTTAAGGAAGAACGATTATGAAAAGTTTATATAATTATATTAAAACAATTATATTAATAAACCTTATATAATTCATGAACTTTCTGTTAACTCGTAAGCGTAAACCAAGCTTAGACATTATGAACTTCTCGTTTTTTTATTTACAAGGTCTGCTATACAGGCAATCTATAATAGGGTATATGCAGTGTAGGCACAAAGCCCAGTTTTTGAGCCAGTCGGTAAGATCCGGTGTTTTCCAGTCTGCAAGCCCAAACAGGCTCAAGCCCCTTCTCAAGGCAAAATTCTATTAGTGCACTGCATACAAGTATGGCAAAGCCTTTTCC
This sequence comes from Bacillota bacterium, assembly GCA_023431385.1. Classification (GTDB taxonomy): domain Bacteria; phylum Bacillota; class Clostridia; order Acetivibrionales; family DSM-1351; genus Ruminiclostridium. The sequence continues at coordinate 4,547 of JAEYWA010000002.1, forward strand.
TCTAAATTTTTCTGATGTCTCTATTCCTATCTCCAGTTTTTTATCCTCTACAAATGCCGAGAATGCTGTTGAAGCAGGTTCACTATTGTAATAGAGCGTAAAGCCTGCACCAACTCTATTAAAGCTTTCAGTGCTACTCCAGAAAAATCTTGGTATTACAGAACCCTGCATATTTAAGAAGGTATCCTCTTTCGTCCCAGAAATTTCTATTAGCCTGGAATCAGAAAATTTTTTATTTTGTTCCAACAAAACATCTTTGGCCTTCTTATAGAAATCAGAATCGAATTTAAAATTAACTCGGGTACATTTTATTATTTTGTCTGTATTGTCAGGTATGGCACTATTATTTCCAAGGGAAATACTTTCAATCATAGGACTTCCACACAGTTCGCTAATTTCGTCGTTCCAGGCCTCTGGATATGCCTGAAGCCATTCCACTTTTGAACGTTGTTTTTTTGAATTGAGAATATATCCTTTGAGTATGCTTTTGAATTCTTCGTTATTTACATCTCCAAATAGCAATGACATTCCATAGGAATGGGAAATATAAAAGGTTCTCGGGCTAAGTTCATTATCAACAAAAACCGAACCAGGTACTTTTTGCTTTATTACCGCCTGGGCAAAAAGTATGTTGATATCTACAGAGAGTAATGGATCAATGACTTTATGGTATTGATCGTTATTTAACTTTATCAATCTTATCCCCCCAATCAATCTATCTCCAATTATAGCATACGTGTTATTGTGATTTAACTGAGCGTTGAAACAAATAGTTGGTTTATTAGAGCGTCCTGCTGGGCACACAAAAAAGATAATTTCAGTTAAACCGAAATTATCTTTTTTTCACTCTCTTCTTAAATCTGAAGAATATTCATACTTTATTTTAATTTCTCAGTTTCCAGTGCTGTTAAACAAGCTTCATTAAAATATCGTTGCTTCTCTCAATGAACTTGGCCATTGCGTCCGGTTCCAAAGGCTGGTGACTCATCATAGCCAGGTCGTAGATGTGTTCGCTGATAAGCTTAATTTCATCATTTCTTGATTCATCGGCCTTCATATCAGTCAAAGCCTTAACAAGTTTGTTGGAGGAATTAAGTACAAGTGTCTGTTCCTTTGGGAACATATGGCTCATATCCATTCCGCCAAACATAGCGCTCATTTCTTGCATTCTCCTGGACTGTTCGGATAAAAGAATCATGGCCGGCACGGACTCATTTTTCAAAGACTCAACCTGAATTTTGAGCTTTTCATCATTAACTGCAGCCTTGAAAAGCTTTTCCAGGTAAGTCACGTCTGCTTCGGCAACCCCGGTATTTTCTTTTTTCATGCTATCCGAAATATCGGCATCAATTCTGCTGAACCGAACTCCTGACATTTTGCTCTCGAGGAGCTGAATGAAGTGGTTATCTATCATTGTTGAAAGAATGACCGCTTCCATTTCATTTTCATTAAACAGTCTGATATACTGAGCCTGCTGCTTCTCGTTAGAAACATAGAATACCTTGTTTTCGTGTTTATCCTTATTAGTGTCCAAGTAATCCTTCAAGGTAGTATAACCGCCCTTGGTGGATTTGAAAATAATTATATCCTTTACTCTGTCATAGAACTTTTCTTCTCTGATGCAGCCGTATTTAACAAAAGGATTAATATCGTCCCAATACTTATTATAGTTTTCACGTTCATTTTCATAAAGTGATGTCAGCTTGTCGGCAACTTTTTTAGTTATATGTGTTGATATCTTGCTAACATAACCGTCATTCTGCAGGAAGCTCCTTGATACATTCAACGGTAAATCAGGACAATCAAGAACTCCTTTCAGTAACAGAAGGAATTCCGGAATAACCTCTTTTATGTTGTCAGCAACAAATACCTGATTGTAGTATAGTTTTATCTGTCCTTCCATTGTCTCAAATTCATGCTTGAGTTTCGGGAAGTATAGTATCCCCTTCAGGTTGAAGGGATAGTCCATATTCAGGTGTATCCAGAATAAGGGCTCATTGAAGTCATGGAATACCTTAGTATAAAACTGCTTGTATTCCTCGTCTGTACAGTCCTTCGGGTTCTTAAGCCACAAAGGATGTGTATCGTTAAGCGGTTCAGGCCTTTTAGGTTCTGTCTTTTCAGCTTCAGCTTTATCGTCAGCAGTATCTGCTTTATCCTCGGCCTGAGTTTCCGTCTTTTCTGCAGCCTTTACCGAATCCTCCAGATACAGTTCATAAGGCAGGAAAGCAAAGTACTTTTCTAAAGTCGATCTCATTTTATATTCATCTGTAAATTCAATTCCATCATCGGATAAATACAGAGTTATGGTTGTTCCTCTCTCGGTTCTGTCGGAATCCATCATTTCAAACTCAGTACCACCGTCACTTACCCACCTTACAGAAGCTGCTCCCGGCTGGTAGGACAGTGTATCAATCTGCACTCTCTCAGAAACCATAAAGGCTGAATAGAAGCCAAGTCCGAAATGACCGATGATTTGTCCGTCATCAGACTTGTCCTTGTATTTCTCAAGAAAATCCACTGCTCCCGAAAAAGCGATCTGATTAATGTACTTTTTAACCTCTTCCTCAGTCATCCCGAGACCATTATCAATTACCTTTATTGTTTTTTCATTCTTATTGACTATGACCTTGATTTCAAACTTATTATCCTCAGGCAGTTCAGCCTCACCGATAGCATCCAGCTTTTTCAGCTTGCTTATGGCATCGCTGGCATTGGATACAAGTTCTCTGATGAATATATCCTTTTCAGAGTACAGCCACTTTTTTATGATAGGAAAAATGTTTTCTGTGTTAATTGAAATACTTCCGCTTTCGTGTTTCATAATAAACCTCCTTATTACTATGTATGAAAATTTCAACAATAATAATATAACTCTATTGCCATAAACTTTCAAGTGTTTTTTAGCACTCATTTCACAAGAGTGCTAACAAGTGGTTAACCGTATAATGATATTCTCTTTTGTTCGTCACAGGCAATATTCTTTTTCTTCCCCTCAAGCTGAGTAACCAGAAGTAATTTTCCATTCCACAAATCCACCAGATGCTTTAGTGTTTCATAGGCATAGCTTAGTTCCAATTCACGACCATCGTATTCATGGGTAAGAACGAGGGTGTTGTCCTTTTGACTCCACTCTTCAACCCTTATTGTGGGAATGCTTCCAATTCCAACAGTGTTACACAGAGTATCCCTGACAAGCTGCCAGCCTTCGTCATCCGACACCTCCGATACCATGTAATCATTGCCAGCCGTGACATACTCAAACAAGTTCATTTCACTGCATAATTGCTGAGTCAGATACCTTCTGATAAACGACTGATCCCTCTCAGTCTCCCTGATTTCAAAAATCTTCTTTGGCCCGTACTTTTCGTTAAGGCTTTCAAATATTTTAAACCCGATATAGTAAGGATTAATACTGGATTTGAGCGGACGGATTACTTCGTTGTGTCGCCTTAAAAACTCAATATGCATACTCTGGGGAAGTTCCAGCTTATTCATAATATTGTAATGCCAAAAACTTGCCCAGCCCTCATTCATTATTTTTGATTCTATCTGAGGAAGAAAGTATTGTGCCTCCTCCCTTACTATAGCCAAAATATCCTTTTCCCAGTCCTGCAGTCTTCCGTATTCTATTACAAATTTCAGTATATCCTCCTGTGGTTCTTCAGGTATCTTGATTTCCTGGAGAGTATTATCGGCATCCCAGTCGCTTCTGTAGGAATACCTCTCAAGATATGGGAAGTCCATATTACTCTCGGTAAGTGCAGATATATTTTTTTCAGGTTTAAAGGTTCTATTCTGAAACTCTACCACCCGTTCGGTCTGAAGCTTAACAGCGTGAGCTGCATTTAATATTTTTTCGACCCGCGTATATCCTATGCTTGGATCGGATATATATTCCCTTATCCTGTTGGCATGGTTCTTGAACATCTCAACAGTATACTCTGCCTTTGTTCCCAGTTTAAACAACCTGTTATTCTTGAAAAAATCATTATGTGCGTACACATGCGCAATTGTCAGCACTTGGAGTAAAAGTGAATTATCCTTCATAAGATATGCCAGACAGGGATTTGAGTTAATAACCATTTCATAGGGCAGCCCAGTAAGGTTATACTTGTGAAGTGTTTTTATTCTTTCATAAGACTTCCCGTAGCTCCAATGGGGGTAATGTGAGGGCATCCCGACATAGGATTCGTATCCGATCATATCCTCATAATTTATAATTTCAAATTCCTGATTATAGTAGTTAAGCCCACAATCTTTGGCAATACGTTCAATACGTTCATTCCAGTATTCCAAATCAGCTATGCTAAAGTCAGTCATATTAACCTCCTAAGCCACTTTAGGTGGCTTTGACACTTTAGTGGCTTTGAGCCGCTTAGCGGTCACAAAATGTAATGAAATTTGTAGAATAGAAATATTTCTTCATGAGGTGCCTCCTTTTTCAAGGAGCTTTTTTAAAGCAGGTAGTACATCTTCCTTTTTGTTTATGGATATGGCAGCAAAATTCCTGCTGTCTATTTTACTCTGAAGCTCTGATTTGATAGTGCTTCCCATACTGT
>JAEYWA010000033.1 GCA_023431385.1 Bacillota bacterium
CCTTCATCCATAGTTTTTCTAAGTGCCTTATATGTGGCTTTAGGCAGTCTTTCTCTCATTACTGAATCATTGAATACATTTGAACCAAAGATTTCACTTAAATGACTCATAAATCACCTCATAAAATTTATTAAATATTTATTGAAAAGCAGCTTACACACAGGACGCTCTCAAAAAAGATATAAAGCAAAAGACATAAAAAAATGAATATTGCTTTCCTGCATTAAGCTACTATTACAGACTTAAACTATTATTAATTTATACTATTAAAAGATACAATTTTTTATTAATAATTGCAAGAGAAAAAAATGATTACGTCTTTTTTTATCAGTAGTTAGCGTCCTTAAATTGTTTACTAACTTGAAAATACTAGATTATATAGGTTTGGAGAAAACTAGCTCATTAATAATCAATTAGAAATTGCAATAACTTTCACAAATGGTTTCAAAAAGTTTTACAGTTATATTACCTTTTATGGGGAAATATAATTATTACTGCAATTATGCTATAATACTACTGTTACAGACTGTATTTTTGTCAAATAACCAGTTCTGTTAAAGCATTCTACTTTTATAATGTTAAGGTGGTAATCTTGATTAACATAAACTTTAATCCTGTAAGTTTAATATTAATTATTCCGGTGTTATTTATACTTATATCTTCATTGTTTACACCATTTAACCGAGACAGGATAGTAAATGGATTTTACTCTATTGTTAATAACCTGGAATTTATAACAGCATTGTTGATTGCATTGTTTATAACAAGGGGAATTTTTTTTGACAGAAGCAACTATATTTTTAAACGTGTATATGATGTAATTCCTGTAAATGTAAAAACAAGCTTAGCCGCAAACAATATCTATACATTCCTTTGTGCAGCTTTTATAATACTTATAATTGTTGTCCTGATATTGAGACTTATTACCTACCCTTTATATAAATATGTCTTTGCCGGAATCGCCAACCGGATATATAAATCAATGAATTCTCTGAGCAAGTTTACAAAAAAAATAATTTCTTTTTTATGCAGCATTCCAAGAGCACTTGTTACATTAATATGTATAAGTTTTATATTTTATTTCTTTTCGTACTATTTTACGGTTCCTGGACTATCGAGATATATTGATGAATCCAGGGTACTTAATACGGTTTATAATACTGCGTTAAAACCCGTTATAGATTCGGATATCGCAAAAAAAATTCCTGTAATTATTAATGACCAATTTAACAAACAGGAAGGTATCGGAGAACAAAGGTCCAAAATCGCCGAAAATATTAAGGATGCTCTGGGTAATTACAATATTAAGGTAATTCAATACTTTAACGGTGTAACCCTTGATGATGCTGTAAAATCTAACTCTGAAATTGATGAGTTGGCGATTGAGCTTACTAGGGGAGAAAAGGATGATTATAGTAAGGGTAAGAAAATTTATAAATGGATTACTAAAAACATCCATTATGACTATGAAAAGGCAAGAATAATCGCAAAGGAAACCAAAGGCACGCAATCAGGAACAATCGTTTGTTATGAAACTAAAAAAGGGATTTGCTTTGATTATTCAAGTTTGTTTATTTCAATGTGCAGAGCTAACGGTATCAGGGTCAGGCTTATAACCGGACTGGGATATAGCGGACTCTCATGGGGAGATCATGCCTGGAACCAATTTTATGATTCACAGGAAAAAAGGTGGGTTAATGTTGACTGTACTTTTGGAGTCAGCGGAAATTACTTTGATACAGCTAAATTTTCTTTTGATCATAAGAATGACGAAATACAGGGAGAATGGTGATTCTTTTATCCTAAATTATTTAGGAAAGAACTATTTTATAAATATAGAAATTTATGTAAATTAGTAGTAAAATGGTATAGATTTCAAAAATAATATATTAAAATATTATAATTCTTATAGGGGATTAAAACAATGAAGCTCAAACTTAAAAATATTCCCGGAATTGAATTCATACTGTTAATTTTAGTACTAATTATGAGCATATTTGGAGTTTTGGGAGGTATATCCTATCAGAATACTTCAAGGGTTCTTAAAAACAGTATAATTGACAATGCCGTCAACAGGACCAGAGACAACGCCAATCTATTAAATCAGCATATCATCGAGTTTAAAACCATTATTGAAGGAGTTAGTTATAAGAGTGAAATACAATCCATGGACTGGTCTGTTCAAAAGCCTATTCTCATTGAGGAGGCTAAAAGGCTTAAGGTTTTAAGATTTCTAATAACTGATTTAAAAGGATATGCACATTCAACAACAGGCGATGAGCTGGACCTTTCCGACAGGTTGTGGGTTAAGAAGGCATTAATGGGAGAAACATTTATATCTGAGCCGTTTCAAGGAAGAATTGATAGTAACACAATAATAGTATGTTCGACACCTATAAAAAATAAAGAAGGAATTATCATCGGCTCCCTTTCGGCCACTATTGACCCTGCTTATTTACATAATATTGTCGGAAACATAAAAATAGGAGAGACAGGCACCGGATTCATTATAAGTAAGGAAGGAAAAATAATAGCTCAATCTGAAGAAGACGTAACACCTTCTAAACAAGCTAATGTCTCAGTGAATTCAGAGTATGCTGACTTGTATAAAGGGGTAAATGCAAATACCATAGGTCATTCCTTTTATAAATATGCCGGAGAGAATTATTTTGCCGCATATGCCAAAATTACAGATTCCGGATGGTATCTGGCATTAGCAGCACCTGAGGATGAGGTGTTTAAAGAACTGGATCTACTCAGAGGAAATTTTATAGTTTTGACTTGTATAACTATAGTGTTTGGGATATTTTGCTGTCTTTTGTTAGCGGGATATTTCTTTAAAACCAGAGTTGTTCAAAATCTACAAATGTTGGTGGAAGAAGATAAGCGACTGCTTAAAGAATCAGCGGAACTTGAAAAGCTGAGAACACAGTTTTTTGCCAATATAACACACGAATTCAGGACTCCGCTGAATGTAATACTTGCATCTATTCAGCTGTGCAAATTCTATTTTGATAAAGAAGGGACTCCTAATACAAATAGTCTTTCAAAACACTTGAAGACTATGAAGCAAAACTGTTACAGATTAATGAGACTAGTAAATAATCTTATCGATACTACAAAAGTTGATGTAGGTTTTCTTGAAAAACATGCCAGCAATCATAACATAGTAAAAATTGTTGAGGATATAGTTATGTCAATTCAAGAGTTTACTGAGAATAAAGGAATTAACCTGTCCTTTGAAAAAAACACCGAAGAAAAGATAATTGCCTGTGACGTTGATAAAATTGAGAGAATAATGCTTAACCTGATTTCGAATGCAATTAAGTTTACCGATCAGGGAGGAAGTATTTATGTTAAGGTTCAGGACAAAGGAGATACCATATTGATATCCGTCAAAGACACCGGTATAGGTATACCCGAGGATAAGCAAAGCGTTATCTTTGAACGCTTTGTTCAGGTTGAACAAACTCTTACAAAAAACAAAGATGGCAGCGGTATAGGACTTGCCATGGTAAAATCTTTTGTTGAAATGCATGGGGGCAGTATCTGTGCAGTCAGCGAGTTTGGTAAAGGCAGTGAATTTTTTGTTGATTTACCCGTTACAACAGTGGAGAAGAAGGAAGAAGAGATTTTTCTTGAAGAAGTGGAAACACAAAGAAGAATAGAAAGAATCAACATTGAATTTTCAGATATTTATTTGTAGTAATTCATTAAGGTAGAGTACTAAAATAAACTTTTGCCTAAAAAACATTTTAGTGGTAATATTATTCTTATAAAATAACCGGCTATGGTCATAGCCGGTTATTTTATAAGAGGAAATAGTAGGGATTAAATATATTATGATATTCACAACAAAGTCTCATTAATTAATAAAGGAGAAGATGAGTTAATGTATATAGATATTAAGGTTTCACAAGAGGAACTTAAACAAAGAATTGATAAGTTATGTAAAACTATCAGTCAAAAGTATTCTGATTGGGACTCAACAATTATATTAAGCAAGGTTAATCAGTATTATTTTACCGGTACTATGCAGGATGGCATATTGATAATTAAAAAGAACGGTGACGCCATGTACTTTGCACGGAGAAGCTATGAAAGAGCCAAAGCTGAATCACCACTGTCTTGCATTTTTCCCATGGAGAGCTACAGGGAAGCTGCGATGGTAGCAGGAAAGGAACTTGGTAATACCCTTGTTGAAACTGAAATACTTACTTTAGCCATCCTTGAAAGGCTTAAGAAGTACTTTTCAATAAATCAGATGTTTAGTGTTGACAATATTATTTTCAGCGTAAGAGCTGTTAAAAGTGCATATGAACTTGGTTTATTGAAAGAGTCAGGAAAGAAGCATCAAAAGTTGCTTGACGAAGTTGTACCTTCCATCATGAGAGAAGGCATGAGTGAACTGGACTTTACAGCTGAGCTTTATCAACAGATGCTGAAAATCGGATTCCATGGAGTTTCTCGCTTCTTCCGATATCAGACTGAGATGATTGCAGGTCAGGTTGGGTTCGGGGAAAATTCCTTGTATCCGACTAATTTTGACGGGCCGGGTGGTATGAAGGGAATGAGTGCTGCAGTCCCGATAATCGGTAGCAGAGACACATATCTCAAAAAGGGAGACCTGGTATTTGTTGATATAGGATTTGGTATCGAAGGATATCATAGTGACAGAACTCAGGTTTATATGTTTGGAGATACACCTCCTGCCGAGGTTGTCAGGGCACATCGTAAATGTATTGAAGTAGAGAAACGTACCGCCGAATTATTACTGCCTGGAAATATTCCTTCACGGATATATGAAACAGTAATCTCTGAACTAGATGAGGATTTTTTGGAAAACTTTATGGGCTTCAAAAATCGAAAGGTCAAATTTCTGGGTCATGGAATAGGTCTTCATATTGATGAACTACCTGCTATAGCCATGGGCTTTGATGAACCTCTTACGGAACATATGGTTATAGCTGTTGAGCCCAAAAAAGGAATTGCGGGAGTTGGAATGGTAGGTGTAGAAGATACTTATATAGTTACACCGGATGGAGGAAAGCTGATTACGGGTGGAGAAAAGGATATCATAGTAGTATGAAAATAGACAGATTACTGGGTATCATTACAATTCTCCTTCAACGGGACAAAGTGACGGCTCCCGAGTTGGCCTTAAAGTTTGAAGTCTCCAGAAGGACTATTCAGAGAGATGTTGAGGATATTTGCAAAGCCGGTATTCCTATAATAACCTATCAGGGTGGTGACGGTGGTATTTCCATTGCTGAGGGCTATAAACTTGATAAAACGGTAATTTCAGTAGATGAACTGAACAATATAATTGCTGGATTAAAAAGTATTGACAGTGTAGCGAGAACTGAGGATATCGGACGGTTGATTACAAAACTTTTACCAAAGCAAAATCCAACCGGAACCGGTGAAAAAATACTAATTGATCTTGCCTCCCACAATAAAAGCAGCCTTTCCGACAAGATAACCCTTATCAGAAAGGCAATTTCCGAGAGCCGGCTGGTCAGCTTTGAGTATTATTCCGAAAAAGGAGTTTCTTACCGGTTAATCGAGCCGTATATAGTTACATATAGATGGTCAGCCTGGTATGTTTACGGCTATTGTACTGAAAAGGCAGATTTTAGGTTATTCAAGCTGAACAGGCTTTGGAAATTGAAGTTTCTGGATGAGGTATTTGATATTAAAGAAATAAACTCTGATGACCTTAAACTGAAAGACTTTTTTCAGGATGACATTATACTTACAGCATTGTTTGAAAAGGAGACAGAGTATCTTCTTGTGGAGGAGTACGGTCCTGATTGTTTTGAAGTGACAGATCAAGGTAAGCTGAAGGTTTCAATAGGTTTTACAAACAGAGAATATATATACAGGTGGCTCCTTTCCTCTGGAAATAGGGTTGAGGTCTTAGAGCCTGTGTCCTTAAGAGCGGATATTATTAAAACAGCAAAAAACTTATTGAAGGTATATGAACATGACATATAGTTGTCCGGTTCGCTATGCTATATTTAGATAAAAGGTTAGAGAAGTAGATTGTGGTTAATACAAATATTGGCTATACCATAATAGCTGTATGTGTTTAGCTATACCCAGCATAAGCTATTAAGGTTTTATCTGTACCATTATTAGTTATACCGTCTGCTGTCTAGCCAGTTTATTATAATGCCGTTTGGGCTAATTTGGAGGTATGTATGATCGAGTCAAGATGTGGAGTTGTCTGTAGTGAGTGCGATTATAGAGAACAGTTTAACTGTTCCGGCTGTGTTAATATTGCTGTTCCGGCATGGGGCCAATGTGAAGTGAAAATTTGTTGTGAGAATAAGAAGCTCCAACATTGCGGCGAGTGTGATACCTTTCCTTGTATGCAGTTAAATCAATTTGCATATGATGCTGAACATGGTGACAATGGACTTAGAATCGAACAGTGTAAAAAATGGTGTGCAGAGTGTAATTCGACAGGAAAAAAATAAAGTAAGGGTGAACTTATGACTATACTGCAAAACTATAATGAATTTATCGATAGAGTAAATGAGCTTGGCTTTATGGCTTTGTCGAATATCCTTCCAGGTTTTCCGTCAGTTGCAGATGAAACAAAAAAGAAGGCCTGGCATACAGGAGACCCGGATACAGATCCATGGCAATGGAAGGATAGGGCAGCCGAAGAAAAGCATTTAGCCTTTGGCTGTATATTAGGAGGGCATAAGGGTTTTGTTTCCAAGCGTATGTATCCATATTTTTATGCTTGCTTTAAACCATTGGATTCAATTAGCTACAGGTGGCAGGAAGGTCTTGTTAATCAGGAAGTAAAACTGCTATGGGAGCTATTTCAGACACAAACCTTGTTGAATACCAGTGATATAAGGCATCAAATGGGTGTTGGAAAAAAGGGAGGCAGTAAAGTCGACAATGCAATAGTAGAGCTTCAAAAACTTTATTATATAACTGTTGCTGGTAACAGAAGGAAGTTGAATAAGGCTGGTGAACCATACGGGTGGCCTGCAAACGTCTATGACAAGGTTGAAAATTGGGCCCCGGCTTCATGGCTCGAAGCTTCCAAGGATCTGGACAAATTAGAAGCCGGTAGGTATATAATTGAAGAAGGATTAAAGATAAGTCATAATATCGGAGAAGCTCAACTTAGAAAGGCACTGTCAATCAAGTAAGTAATCATATTGTAAAAAAATTGAAATATATTGTAATTAAAGGCTTACAGATATACACCCCTGCAGTTTTGGGGTGTTATTTTGTTGTTCATATCTCAATGGGGTGGTTAGACATTGGATATTTATGGTGTTATAATATACCAATAAATGAAAAATAAGCAATAACAAAATTACATTGGGGGGTTATCATGAAGTATGTAATTTCAAAACACTTAAAGAAAGACCGAGAAACTCGGAAAAACATCGACATTGAGGGAAAGGCTTCCCAAGCTGTTCGGATAGGTAAAAAGACAAAATTTGCAGCATTAGCTATGGCGTTCATAATGTTATCACCTTTATCAACATTTGCATCCTCATCTACATCTGCAACAACGTCCGAGACTAAGCCTTCGACTACATCTGAAAGTAAGTCTGTTCCATCAGATAGTCAGTCTGCAACTACATCCACTTCGACATCTGAAACAAAGTCTATTCCCGTTTCCGAGTCTGAGTCAGAGTACAGAGATTGGGGAAGAAAAAAGGGTATCGAAATTGCTGTTGACAACGGCAAGGCTATTGAACTTAATAAGGTTTTCGAATACGGAGATCATAAGATAAAGCTTGAAAATGCAGTGTGGGAAGATGATTCTCTGTTAGTAACCTTTTCTACTTTGGATGAAGACACGGAGAACACATTTGTGGTATCTCAATTTTCACTGGTAAATGAAGAAGGCGTCAGCGTCAGTAATGGTCACGGAATGGAAAACAATGGTGATGGAAGCGGTATTATTGATTTTGATCTGGAGAATAAATTTGTAAAGGGAGAAAAGCTGTATTTAAATATATATACTATACGCTCTAACAGACCTGATGATGATAAACCCGACTATATTTATCATATGATCTTGGATAAATCCTTATCAACTGAGGGTAACAAGTATGACCTTAAAAATGAATGTAAAACCGACTATGGTACCTTGAAATTAAAAACAGCAAGTAACGAAGAGGGAAGACTAGTTATTGATTATACCTTTGAAACACTTCCGGAGGTAGAAAAGCTTACCAACTACGATCTTAAAACAAGAATTCACTTTAATGTTTTTCCAGAAATAAGCCTTACGGATGCAAATAAAACATTTCGAGCTAATGGAAGATCCTCCGAAGGTAATGGAAAAACAGGCAAATTATATTTTGATGGAATGCCTGAACTTAATCGACCCATAAAAATATCAATTGAATGCAGTGAAAAGCTTGTTAATTGGAAACTTGATGTACCCGTAAAAAGGACTCTCGCAGAAAACATCAGTATAAATAAAGAGTTTAAGAGTGAGGACGGTATTTTTAAGCTCAAGGATTTACACCTTGGGGCGGCAAGAACCTCTTTAGATTTCGAATTTATACCCCAAAATTATACTAAGATAAACAGCGTTGAACCGGAAATTGTAATGAATTTTAGGGGCAGTAAAATTCCTGGATCGGCTAGATATGGGGATTTAACAGGGAAAATAGATTTCAATTACCCTATATCTGAGAAGGACCTTGCTGATACGACTTTTACTCTCTATTCTGTAGGAAGAAATATACAGTGCAATGAGGGTATAAAGGTTGAATTTGGTAAAACACCATCCTATAATCTAAAAGTTGATGGTTCGGAAATAGTTATATCAAACATGGTGGTTAAAGACGGGAAAACTTGTTTTGATATTGGGACCAATGATGCCAAAAGGAAGTTTACTGACTTTGGAGTGGAAATAAAGTCAGATAAAAATCATATGTCATGGTCCTCAACTTCCAGCTACTCTGAATACGATAGCAGGTTTGAGGAGCTGGACGGAAAAGGAGAAAATTCAGATAATAGCGATTTGAATAAATTAAAGAAGCCGAATGTTAAGTCTTTCAAAGTTGACGGAGAACATAAGAGCCTCGAAATAACGGTAAACACCTTGACTTATACAGATATTTATAATAGTGAAATCAAATTAAAGTAGTAATAAAACAGCAAATATTACAAATCATACGCCTCCGGCTTATTGCCGGCGGTATTGCTTTTTTGCAGCTCATAACCTCATGTTTTTCGCAAAATGAATAGATAGTAACGGAAATAAATGATAGTTGAAAACTGAATAGTGCGGCAAGGGGTGAAACTTGACATAGAAATCTTCCAGATGTAGAATTATTTGTAATGAATTACTTTTAAATCAGTATTATTAAAAAAGCGATTATTTGTATTGGGTTCGTGAGGGAAAATATGAAAAATTATGCTCAAGTTTATGTGAAAAATAGTTTTGAAGCGGCGGAAATGTATTGCAAAGCTTTTGGTGCAGAAATTACATTTGAAGTGAGAGATGATGATAAAACTGCTTATGCACACTGTGAATTATCTGTAGATGGTGAAGGATTTTTAGCATTAAGTGAAGCGGCGAACCCTTGTGACATAAACATAGTCCACAAAATGAAATGGGAAACTATGACGTTTAATGTTTTTGAGATGGGTAGCGAAGAGGCGGTTTATAATGCCTTTAATGTTTTGAGTAATGGCGGCGTCATTATTAATCCCATTCAGGAAGTCCCATGGAGCAAATGTTGTGCGACTGTTATAGATAAATTTGGAGTGTGTTGGTGGATTGCAATTTGATAAAGCTAATGAGCCTTATCAGAAGTTATTATGCTTCGTTATATTTTATATGTCAAGAATCATTCTATTAAGCACATTCAGTTAACATGATGTGCGTTTTTTATTGCACAAAATAAGAATATGACTACTGATACAATGGAGATTGACTATTGTATTAAAAACATAATGTATCACTATTTAATTGCCTCGTTTGCATTTAGTCTTAAGGTATCGGGGTATTTTTCAACTGGGTTTCAGTTGTTTTTTTATTTTACTTAATTCGCTCGTAACAGCAAAATATTGCGAACTAAGTAAGTTGATATTTGAGAACTGAATAGGGTGGTATTTATTTTAAAATAAATCTATTGACTCATAGTAATTCCAAATATAGGATAGATGTAATTAGTTTTGCATTAAATTGTTAAACTATGAACTGAGTATTGTTTATAAATTATGCAGGAGGTGAATGTATGGAACTGATCATAGAGGGCGAGTCAAAAGCCAACCACGGAATGAAAATATCACATAAATTAATGCTTGAATTTTTTGAAGATACGGTCTGTCTTGGTAAATATTGGGGACCAGTTCAAATGTGCGTTTTTTACCTTGAGTATGATTACTCCCCAAGTTGTTATAAAATCATACTAGAATGTGAGCGTGGTATTATAACGATATTAGTGAAAGATAAAGCCGGAAGGTATTTTTCTCCATGGATGGTATATCCTGAATCCCGCTATTATCATTTTGAAGATGTTGATAAGGATGTTTATCAATTGATCAGTTTAACGCATCAAGCTATTATGAAAAACGATATAAAATTTCTCACAGATAGTGAAGTATATGAGTTATCAAAAAGAATTAGTTTCAAGAACCCTTGAAAGCAATAAAATGCGCAAAACTCATACATATCTATCATTAGCGGAACTTGGTAATTAGTACTTTTGTCATACATCTTGAAGTGGATTCATTAGCTACATTCATCGCACATGACTTTAGTCATTGAATTAATGACTTCATATATCTTAAAAAGATATGTATAATGTAATAAAATAGAAGAAAATAGAATAGTGTATTTGTTATTCAGAGAAATATAGGGATTATTTATGTTTATAAGCTTTCCAGTTCAGATGACCATTTATATAATATCTGCAGTAATGTCCATTACAATTTTAGCTGTGTTTTTGATTAAAGGTAGGAAATCAGCATTATTATATAGCTTTACAATGTTCCAGGCTGTAATACTTCTATGGTTGATTCGGATTATAGTGATAAAACTAAAGTTAGAATTTTATCCAGTTATGGGTAATGATTTCAGTGGCTTTAGCTTTGAATATTATGAACTGTATCATTATAAGCTCAGACATTTCATTATATGCTTTACGGGATTATGCTGGCTTTTGTTTTGTTTGTTATATACCGGTATGAAAATAAAAAAAAACAAAAAGTTATTTATACTTTTGTTATTACTTTCCCCGGTAATATTCTACCTTCCAGTCCATCTTTATAATATTTTATACAAATATGAATACAGTTATAAGACATTACTCATTTGGCTTCATTTTTTTGTTAGATATTCATATTATGTAATTGGTGTTGCAGCATTAATCAAATGGATATTAAGGCAGAAAGATAATATAAGGAGTCAGGCAATTCTTCTTTCAATTTCAGTTTTATTGCCAGTAATACTTAATTTCCTTCAGGATTATAAAAGGTTTGTACTTGATACAGGTGGTATAATATATGATTTTGATGTCACACCTGTAGGTTTTATATTAACCATGAGCGTAATAGCCATAGCTACTTATAAATACCGCTTCCTTGATGTTTTACCAATTGTGAATAGCAGACTTGTGGATAACATGAATCAGGCAATTGTAGTTATAGATTCCTTTAATAAGATAGTCAATTATAATAAATCCTTCCAAACTACTTTTAAGACAATGAAATGGTTAAGAAAAAATACTGATATGGATGTATTTCTTAATGAATTGAAAAAAACAATTTTGAATGACGATATCAACAATATAGTTATGGAAAATTTGAAGGACAAAAATTGTTTAAATTTTAAAGGAGAGATCTGCATTAAGGAGTCTGAACCCAAATATTTTACTGTAGACTTGCAGTCGCTAATTTCAAAAAGAGGCGACATCTTGGTTAAGATAATATATTTTAATGATATTACGGAATATAAGAATCTTATGAATGAAATTAGTAGAAAAAACCTTGAACTTACACTTATGTATGACCAAGTAAAAGAGTATGCCACTACAGCTGAAGAACTGGCAATCACAAGGGAACGAAACAGATTCGCAAGGGACATGCATGATACATTGGGGCATACTTTGACATTGTTAATTGCTTTGCTCGAAGTTAGTAATATCACAGTTGCAAGTGATATTGAGAAAACTCGTGATAAGATTAACAAAGCACTTGAAGTTGCAAGAGATGGGCTGAGTGAAGCAAGACGTTCAATTTCAGGACTTGCACCTGAAAAGATTGATGAAAGCAGCCTTGTCAATTCCCTTGATAAACTCATAGCGGATTTCCGATCTTCTGATATATGTATAGATTTTACTGTTGATGGAATGGAAAAGAGTATTAACAGGATGACGCTAGAGGTATTATACAGAGCTTGTCAGGAAGCAATGACAAATTCAATCCGTCATGGTTTGGCTCGGCATATTGATGTAATACTTAAATTCTACCAAGATAATTTGAAACTTTTTATAATTGATGATGGAAGAGGATGTAAGTTTATTAAAAAGGGATTTGGTATTTCCGGTATGGAGCAGAGAATCAAAAACTTGGGAGGAATGGTTGTTTACGGTTCTGATGGAGAGAACGGATTTAATGTTCATATCGAAGTACCTATAAAAAAGATGTAAGCATTGGATGAATATCTTAAAAAGTGAGGTATTATATGATTAAAGTAATAATAGCTGATGACCAATTGATTTTAAGGGAGAGCCTAAAATTCATTATCGAACAGGACAATGAAATTAAAGTCTTGGGCTGTGCCGGGAATGGATATGAAGCACTAAGTCAGTGTGAGCAGATTGCACCCGATATTGTTCTGATGGACATTATGATGCCTGAATGTAATGGAATTGAAGGAACAAGGCTTATTAAGGAGAAGTTTAAGGATGCCATAAAGGTTCTCGTGTTAACTACATTTAATGATGATGAAAACATTTTAAAAGCGATGAATAATGGGGCAGATGGTTTTATTCTCAAAGATATTCTTCCTGTAGAACTTGTTTTGGCAGTAAAGAGTGCTGCACATGGGTTCGGAATTTTTCACCGGAGTGCAGTAAAAACCGTGGTTGGAGTAAACAAATTAGTGAGGGATACAGATAAATGCAGTGAGAAAAGTGATGTTATAGACCTGACCGACAGAGAAAAAAGTATAATACATTTGGTTGTAGATGGCAAAAACAATAAGGAAATAGCACTTGAGCTATGTATAACCGAAGGAACTGTAAAAAACGTTATGACAGTAATACTAGAGAAGCTAAAACTAAGGGACAGGACACAGCTTGCGGTATATGCAATAAAAAATAATCTGGAATAAAGAATTTAGTGTTTAAGCTTAGCATTCGATTCTTTTATATCTCAAGATATACCTTTTTATACTATGACCTTCGTCATCATAGGTTTTATATAAGCATTACCTTTAGTTGAAAAGTAATTACCTTTGATATCTACAAATTGGATTATTAGTGGTGTAGAGTAGAAATTACAAATTAAAGGGGTGGAAAAAATGTATAAAAAAATGATGATATGTGTATTAATTTTAACTTTAAATTTAATATCACTTTCCTGTACTGCTAAGTCTGATACATATGAATCTCAAAATCCTAATGCAATGAAAACTGTTGAAGACAATACGGTTACAAATCAATATATGCTGAAAAGTGAATATTTAAAGAATCCCGATGCGATAAAAACTGTTGTAGACAAAACGGCCAAATTTTGGGAAAAGGCATATGATTCGAAGTTTGGTGGTTTTTATACTTACGTTAACAAGGATGGAAGTATTGACACTAGTAAGACATATAAAGTGGCATTGATTCAATCCAGGGATGCATATGCATTTGCAAGGGCATATCAATTAACAGGTAATAAGGAATACCTTAAATTCGCGCGCAAAGGACTGGATTTCATGTACGAAAATGCATGGGATAACGTCAATTCAGGGTGGAACCAAGAGATGAACAGGGATGGCTCCTTATCATCAACACCACTTGAGGGCATGGATTGGAATAGTATGAAATGGTCCTTTAATCAATACTATGCTATATGCGGTATTTCGGCTATGTATGATGCCACAAGGGGCAAGACTGATGAAAGCTGGCTTAGTAAATCATATGCTTCATTGGATAATAAAATGTGGGACTCCAGACCAGGGTATGAAGGCTATTATGATATGGCTGCCAAAGATTGGAGTAATATTGGAGGTAAAAGCATTGGAGTAATGGATGCAATAACAACTCATGCCGAGACAATGTATTTGATTAACTCTGATACTAAATATAAAGAAAGATTTCTTGGAGTTGCAGATAATCTCTCTGATCACTTGGTTAAGAGTATGGAACAGAGACAATTCGGTTTTGATGAAAATTTTGATTCCAATTGGAAGGCAACAGAGCAACAGGCAACAACAACGGGAGGCAATCTCCTAAAGCCTGCTTGGTGTCTTGCAAGAGCTTATTTGGCAGATCCAAAGCCCGAATATAAAAATGGTGCGGCAAAATTGCTGGATCAGGTATTAAATAGTGGTGTATACGATAAAGCGAATGGTGGTATTTTCACGACGATTGATACCAAGAGTGGTAATACCACAGATAATAAAAAATCTTGGTGGATTCAGGAACAAGGAGTAACAAGCGGCCTCACCAACTACTACATATCCAAAAATACTTCATATTTAAAAATGGCTGATGAAAGTTTGGATTTCTTTATGAAGTATATGTACGACAGCGAGTATGGAGAAGCATACAGTGATACAGATGCAGATGGATCAAATCCCGTTATGGATAAAGGTACATATTGGAAAGATGCATATCATACAATGGAATTGTTCTATTACACATATTTATATGGAAATCTTATGCTGAATAATAAACCAGCATCTCTTTATTACAGTATTGATCCAGATAAAAAAGCAAGAGAAACCATTCTAAAACCTGTTTCATTGGGAGAAAACAAGTTGCTAATTTCAGCGGTAACTTTAAACGGAAAGCCATATAAAAACTTTAATTCTAAAAAGTGCACTCTCAATATACCAGCAAATACTGGAGGGGAATTCAAGGTTACATTCACACCAGCTATTGGTAAATAATATAAGAAAGTATAACAAATATCACCTACAACATGAAGCATGATATTGGCCGGTTTGCACAACTTGCTGCAAGTGTATGGCGATGCCAGATAGACTTTAATCACCCTGAAATACCGCAAAAGTAGGTATTACAGAACATTGATGTATTGATAAGGACTCTTATTATAGTAGTTTTCTATTATTAAGAGTCCTTATGAGCGTTTGAATTGTCTCTTTCCGATTTAAAAAAAGGTAATAAGCCCAATCGAAAATATGCTAAAAAAATCCACTATATGAAGTTAAACAAAGTGCGGTATTTTTTGTATTGAGATAGGCCAGAAGGCTCAATCCCTCCTTCATGTCATCTGAGCAGAGCAGTAACCAAAACAATGTTTTTTACATTGCGCATCTGAAAATCATTACATCCAAATAAGTCATTCAAGTGGCTATATAACACATATTTTAAACCAGACCAAACAGGGGTAAGTAAAACAAATGGATTATGACAGACCCACATAACAAAACAAGCCAGCTAATGTATATGAGTTGGATACCCATCAAAAGGAATGTATTTGTTAATACAAGAATAGTCCTGATGATGCAAGCCTGAGGATTACTTAAAAAAAAGGGACCGAAAAAAATACGAAGATACAGTATTCTTAGTAGACGCAAAACTGCTAAGAACAACAGTTACAAATGTAGAATATGCAAACAATCATTAGTTAGCGAAGAAAGTCTGGAAATAGATAATAATGAGGAGATATTAAGTCAGTAGGTAAATATATAATTAACTTAGTTGAGGATATTATTAGTCTATTGCGTCCTAATTTTATAGAGAAAGGTTGTGAAGTCATGAAATATAAAAAATATAATAATGAAATTATAGAAGTTACTTCTATAAGATATTTCTAATTAACTAAATTACAGGGGGAAAGCCTTAAAAACTGGTTAAAGCGTAGACCAACACAGGTATACAGACATACCAGAGCGTTTTTAACCGATAGGAGAATTAAAATAATAATTAAATTTTCTACTGGGCAAATCATAAGGCATAAACAGCGAATTAGTAAAGACCTTAGTAAAATAGCCAGTGACAGGTTGGAGAGATATAGAAAATCTTTAGGGCAGGATGTGAATATTGAACTAAATTTGGACTGTTTTGCAAGGGTTAAACAGACTGTAAACTTAAAAAATGCTTATTATATAAAAACCAAGTAATTCACTATATGAATAGATAGCAGCAAAAATACATGATCTTTGAATACTGAATAGCGCGGTAGAGGTTTTAAACTTGACATAGTATTCTTCCAGATGTATTATTATCTAAAAATCGGTATTGTTGTTTTATGAGTAGTAAAGATAACAGGAGGTAGTTTATATGAAGCCGAAAGAAATACTTTGTCAATGGGTTGATGCATTTAACAATGCAGATACAGAAACAATTGCAAATTTATATGATGATAATGCAATAAATCATCAGGTTGCTAATGAACCAGTTATCGGTAAAGAGGCTATAAAGAAAATGTTTGAACAAGAGTTTTCTCAAGCAAAAATGGTTTGTATTGTTGAAAATATTTTTGAAGATGGTCAATGGGCAATTTTGGAGTGGCGTGACCCATTAGGTTTGAGAGGGTGTGGTTTTTTTCAAATTGTGAACAATAGGATATTATTTCAAAGAGGCTACTGGGATAAATTATCTTTCTTAAAACAGAACAATTTACCAATTTGAATAATATAAGTATAATTCTTATCTGAAGTAGTTCTCATTTTTTAATCAAGAATCATCCTATTACCGCACATTCAGTTAACATGATGTGCGTTTTTTGTTGTCTACAACAATAAACCCCCGGCTAAGCCGGGGTGAGCCAAAAGGCTTTAGCTTCAAGTGCAAAAATAAACCTCCAATGTTAAAATAGTGTTGGTTCGCCAACCACATTATAAAAACAAAGGAGGGTCCACAATGGACAAGAATAATTTAGCACATACAACATGGGAATGCAAATATCACTTAGTGTTTTCAGCAAAATATCGCCGACAAATAATGTATGGGAAAATAAAACAGGATATTGGCAGGATGCTGAGGGAACTCTGTGATCGAAAAGGCATTGAAATTATCGAAGCAGAGTGCTGTAAGGATCACATACATATGCTTGTAAGGATTCCACCCAAATATAGTGTATCAGAAATAATGGGATATTTAAAAGGTAAGAGTTCTTTAATGATATTCGATAAATATGCCAATCTGAAATATAAATATGGAAATAGGCACTTTTGGTGTAGAGGCTACTATGTTGATACAGTCGGCAAGAATGCAAAAAGGATTGAAGAATACATTAGGAAACAGTTACAGGAAGACATAGCAAACGACCAATTAAGTTTGATAGAATACGTGGACCCGTTTACGGGTAAGCAAGAAAAGAAGAGCAAGTAACCGGCCGCTTAAGCGGTAGCGAGTAAATGTATGCGGTTGGCGAACTATTCGGTAAGCCTTAAGGCTCAAGCAAGTAACATGCCCTTATAGGGCTAGTGCAAGCCATCCGCTAAGCGGGTGGTCCTGACTGCGCAAAATAAGAATATTACGGCTTTAATAATGACTTGCTTTAAACGCCATCTTTAGGCGTTTTTTATTTCAGAATAAATTACGAAAATGGGTAGAATAAAAATGGTAAAAAATCCTGAGTCGCTGTCACAAAGGGTATCTGAAATGGTTCTAAGAGAACTAAGAAACCGAAATTATTCAGCGTTACCAGTAAATGTAGGAGATAAGGATAACTGTTGGGATATTAAAAAAATAAATGTAGCAAAAAATGGTAGGGATTTATGCGACATAAACTGCCAAACCGGAGTAATATCCTATATGAATTTATTTGACCGGAATGAGATAATTTCAGTACAGGAGTGGATCAAAAAAATCAAGGAGCAGGATGAAATTTATACAAAGGCTCCTTTCATGGACGTCAAAGGCCTTGAAAGATATAAACTTTTTGCTGCGTTTAATAATGCTGTTCTGGCTGCATTGAAATATCAACACTAGATTATTTAATGCGTTTATACATAAGCTAAAGTCATGGAAATTAGGATATTAGAGTAAATAGCGTTGCAGTTTTTCATCCGATAGCTTTTTATTCCACTCAGTTTTTTACACTCAACATTGAATATGGGAAACATATAATTTATTGCAGAATTTGTATAATTATGACACTTATGATAAAATAAATAAAAAAGATTAGAGGTCAGGTATAATGCTAAAAAAAAAATCTATTAATTATGCTACTACTGATTGCTTTGTGCATTTTCCAGTTTGTTTATTATAATACACAATCTGAGTCCAGTGTTAGCAAGAATAATGATGTAACAATTGAGCAGGCGTCAACATCTTCATCAACCTCTCCGGCAAAGGAATCAGAAACAGAAGCAACATCGGCAAACGCTTCTGCAGAAAAAACAACTAGACCACAGCTTGATGTGATCAGTTTTGAAAATGCTAATTCCAGAGATACATATTTCACAATTCATAAGGTGGCGCAGGCACAAAAAATCGGTAAAGGAAAAGGTATCAAGGTAGGTATTCTTGATCATTCCTTTGCTATGAATAAGCATCAGGGTTTATATACCGAAGGTAAAGATTTCAGCGGTAAAACGGATCTGCTGTATGATGAAGAAGGTCATGGATATTGGATGGCCTCTGTGTTACGTGAAATAGCACCTGAGTGCAGTATTTATGCACTTAACACATATGCTTTTGGTGAAAATCAAACTGCGAAGAATATGGTCGATGCCATAAATTGGGCTGCGGGGAGCAAAATTGATATTCTTACTTATTCAGCTGAAACATTCAATAGTGTAAACCGAGAGCTTGTGAATACCGCTGTAGATAATGCAGTACAAAAAGGAATTGTAACAACCTTCATAAATTACGACGATGAAAATAACATTTATCCCTCCTGCATGTTTCCGTTACTGTCGAATGGAATGTCAAGGCCACCCGATTTAAACATTTTTCACTATGACTATAATACCTTAATCGTCGATAGATATATATCATCAGTTATCGAAAAGAAAGGAGCAGTAAACGGGGATGTTATACCATATTTTTCATATTCATCCACTTCTCCGGTAACAGGTGGTTTTGTCGCCATACTCAAATCAATAAATAACACTCTATCTCCGAAAGAGTATAAGGATATACTGATAAAAACGAGCTATAGTACAAATTTCTATGATTGGAATTTCAAACAGCAGTATGAATGTCCAGCGGTGGTGGATATAGAGAAGGCCGCAAAATATATACAAAAGATTTCAAAAGCAAAGTAAATTAACAGTACCCCATACATAATAGAATTATACAATATCTGTAATTATTTCGTATTAAAAAGTGCATAAATTTTATTTATTAATTGGGGGGATAGGTATTTTAGAAGCAATGTTTTCACAAAAGATAATATAGTTTTAGATCTATACCAGCTTTCTATTACAGACTATATAAATGAAAATGCTGATTCCTAAAATGAAAGCCTTAAGTATTGTTTTCCTGCTATGGAATCAAGTAATAGTCAAGAGGTGGAGAAATAATTTATTGATACCGATAATACTACTCCGATTGTGTTGTATTGGCAGGTGTAATTTTGCGTGGTAACATGGCAAATAATGATATGTATTGCTATGTAAAATAATATATGTGGTAAACTTTGGGAAAACGGAAGATAATCTAACTTAACAGTGTCCATCTTATCGAAAAAAGCTCATCATAGGTGGTATTTAATTTTTACTACACATAACTCCATAAAAATAAAAATACTTATATAATATAAACTATTTTTGAGGAGTTGTGAGATGAAAATATTAATAATAAACCATAAAAGATTTTCACGTATTTTACTTGTAGGTGCAATAGGAATTGGGCTTATTGTCCTGCTTATAACTGCTGGAAATTTAGGTGTTATTAAATCCATAAAGGTATCTAATAAAAATCGAGTACTACCAATATATAGCGTTGAGACAGAGAAGAATCTGGTATCCATTACATTTGACTGTGCCTGGGGGGCAGGAGATATTCCGACTATTATGGAAATACTGAAAAAGGAGAATGTTAAGGCCAGCTTTTTTATGGTTGGATTGTGGGGAGAAAAATACCCCGATACCGTAAGACTAATTGCAAACGAGGGTCATGATGTAGCCAACCATGGTTACTCCCATCTGAGAATGAGTACAATAGGGAAAGAAAAGTGCAGGACTGAGATTGAGGTCTGTAATCAAAAGCTTGGAGATATTTCAGGTAAAAAAATAGAACTTTTCAGACCTCCGTATGGAGACTATAATAATACTGTCATAGAAACCTGTAATGAGTTGGGTTGTTACCCGATACAATGGAATGTAGACAGTCTTGACTGGAAAAAAGAGATGAGCAAACAGGCAATATTGGATAGGATAACAAAGAAAACCAAAGCCGGTGCTATAATTCTTTTCCATAATGATACACAGTATACTGTAGAGCTCTTGCCTCAGATAATATCGGAGCTAAAGGCAAAAGGTCTGAGCTTTGTCCCTGTTTCGGAACTTATAATGAGGGGGAATTATTATATTGATGATCAGGGAAGGCAGCAGAAGAAGTGAGGTTATTCAGCTAAGTCTCACGTTTCAATACCTTTGACAGAGTCGTTTTTTGTAATACTTAAAAAAATCTGAAAAAATAATTATCGTCAAACCCATGCTACTTCAGTTATATTAAGAGTGCCTTGATTTAACAGTAAATATGCCTTTTCGATTCTTGTTCGATTTATGTAATCTATAGGAGAAAACCCGGTGAAATTCTTGAAAGAGTCTGCAGAAATGGTGGCGGCCTACATGCATCATTTCTGCAAGCTGATCAAGTGGAATTTTTTCATGATATTTGGACTCAAAAAATTAAATACACATTTGAGTTGTTTAACCTGTTTATCTTCTCTATAGATTCTTCCCATTTAAAATCTTTAAGCAATGATTTTTAAACATTATAAGTAATATCTGGTAGGCAAATACTTAAAAGGCCAGTCCGCTGTATTCATTTCTGTTTTCATCTTCACCCTCCAGATGTATTTTTCCTAAGCCATTTGTAAAAAGTAGAACTGCATATGATTATGCCAGTGGAATTCCATAGATGGACCTGGTTCATCGTAGAAACCTTTTGTAATCTGAACGGGACATTTATTATCAGCAATATTAACTTGTTTTTATAAAGCCAGGGTATCCAATTGATTCCTCCAAATCAATATTGTGCTAATACAAAGCAACATTGTTAATGAAATGTGTCGGTATAGAGATATAATACT
>JAEYWA010000047.1 GCA_023431385.1 Bacillota bacterium
GAAGAAGTAATAGAGTATTCTGAAGAGGTGGTATAAATCAAATGGTAAAGAAGGGTTTGGGAAAAGGACTCGGGGCACTAATATCAAATGAGGCTACTGAAGATGATTCGGGGATAGTTGAACTTAGGATTAATGAAATTGAGCCTAATGCAGGACAACCAAGAAAGTATTTTGATGATGAAAAACTTTCTCAGCTTTCGGAGTCAATTAAGCAGCATGGGATAATACAGCCAATTATTGTAAGAAAAGATGAGAGCAGATATTCAATAATAGCAGGTGAAAGAAGATGGAGAGCTGCCAAACTGGCAGGTTTAAGTAAAGTACCTGTTTTAGTGAAGGAATTTACAAACAAACAGGTTATGGAGGTTGCACTAATTGAAAACCTTCAAAGGGAGGATTTAAATCCAATTGAAGAAGCAGATGCTTTTCTTCACTTAATGAATGAGTTTGATATGACGCAGGAGCAAATTGCAGAAACCATTGGGCGAAGCAGACCGGCTATTGCAAATTCATTACGTCTTCTTGGTCTTTCTGAAGAGGTTAAAAAGTATGTTGTAAGTGGTGACTTATCCAGCGGACATGCACGGACACTGGTTATAATACAAGAATCGGAGGTTCAATTAAAAGCAGCTGAGTATATTATCGAAAATAAACTAAGCGTAAGGGAAACAGAAGCATATATAAAGAAATTATTTCAAAATAAGACTGTAAAGAAAAAGGCTATAGATAATCCTGATTATAAGGTTGTTGAAGATAAATTAAAAAATATTCTAGGTACAAAAGTTAAATTACATGCAAATAATAATAGAGGGAAAATAACAATAGAATACTATTCGAATGATGAACTTGACAGGTTATTAGAATTTTTTTACAAAACCCGGTAAAATGACGACCCTTTAAAATCGATTTTGACGAGTTTTTTTAATGGTGCCAAGATGATTACTATTTCAAAAGAAAGTGTACCTTAAAAATCAAATTATGGACAAATAAAGCTATATGGCATAAAAATGGTTAAATATATTAGTAATTATTATAAGGAGTAATAAAAGAATGGACTTTATTAATAATGTATTAAAATTACAATTTGAGATTTTAATCTTGTTTTCTATAGCATTTTTTATTATAATAATTAATTGCTTTTTACTTATTGCTAACATAAAAAAAACAAACAGGATAAGAACAAAATATAAAAGATTTATGAATGGCTTAAGTGATAGAAATATGGAAGAACTTTTGGAGACCTGTCTGGACAGTGCTAATAATGTAAATTCTAAAAACAGAGACATAGAATTAAAAATAAATGAAATAGAGAGAACACTGATACAATGTGTTCAAAAGGTTGGAATAGTCAGGTTTAATGCATTTGATAATGTGGGAAGTGATCTAAGCTTTTCAATTGCTATGTTGGACAACAATGATTCTGGTATAGTAATCAGCGGAATATATGCCAGAGATAGTTCTTCCACTTATGCAAAACCGGTTTCCTCAGGAAAATCAAAATATACTTTATCTGCTGAAGAAATCCAGGCAATTGATATAGCGAGAAAGACAAGCATAGAAAGAAACTACACAAATCAGATGTAGTTTATATTTGATGCTGTAAGGCATACGGAGGCATTAATAATGAACCTTAAGTTTACAAATAATAAGGAAAGTAAAAACGAGAAAAAGCAGATTTGGATGTATGCATTGATTTTGTTTACAGGAGCTTTTATCGTGCTTTTGTTAACAGCGTACAGTCAGGTTAAGTTTCAAAATAATATAAGTGAGTACCAAAATAAATTATCTTCTCAGGAAAAAGCGAAAATAAATGCAGTAACTGATTTCAATAGTGCTGTTAAGGAGAATAAAAGACTTAAAGAAGAGATAGATGGACTTAAAAACAAGCTGATTGAAGCCGAACAGCAATTAGCTGATGAAAGTGTGAGAAGCAGTGATCTTGAAGCAAAATATAATAATGCCAGCGGAGCGGCAGATTTATTATTAAAGGCTCAGTCAGACTATATTAAAGGAGATTATATTAGTTGTGCAGTAGTATTAAAATATAATATTAATACATCATATCTTAGTACTAATGCTATGAAGCTGTATAAGGATCTTTCTGATAAAAGCTATGAAAAGGCTTCATTACTACTATACAGAGATGGATATAAAAGTTACAAAAAGAAAGACTATACTCAAGCCGTTATTAGTTTTACCAGAGCTATAGATTTCTCTAAGAAGAATGAATATTATATTGATGATGCATACTACTATATGGCTAATGCTTACTATAAAACATCCGATTTCGAGGGCGTAAAAAATACAGTCGCAGAGTTTTCATTAAATTGCCCTGAAAGTCCGTTTACTAAGGATATGAAGTCTTTAAATAAAAAAGTAACAGGATAAAAAAGGATAAACACATTAGAATTGTAATTTGGTAGTAATTGCACTGCGGTTTTTCAATAGTTTTAGCAATTAAGGTGTTGACAAATAGTCAGATTCATTGTAAAATTAAGTTCGTCGCTGACGCGATAGCTTACTTGGAGAGATGGTCGAGTTGGTTTAAGGCACCGGTCTTGAAAACCGGCGTAGGTGTGAG
>JAEYWA010000106.1 GCA_023431385.1 Bacillota bacterium
TTAGGAGGGTTAAAATTATGGAACGTGTAACTGAAATCTATGGAAGCAGTGTATTTAATGACTCAACTATGCGTGAGCGTCTTCCAAAGGCAATTTATAAGTCTTTGAAAAGAACAATTGAACTGGGCCTGACTCTTGATGAGTCAGTGGCAGAAGTAGTTGCTAGTGTAATGAAGGATTGGGCAATTGAGAAGGGGGCAACTCACTTTACTCACTGGTTCCACCCAATGACCGGTATCACTGCTGAAAAGCATGACTCCTTCATCAATCCCACAATTGAGGGAAAAGTAATTATGGAATTTTCCGGCAAGGAACTTACCAAAGGTGAACCGGATGCTTCCTCTTTCCCATCGGGTGGACTCAGAGCTACTTATGAAGCAAGAGGCTATACTGCCTGGGATTGTACTTCACCGGCTTTCGTAAAGGATGGCTCACTCTACATTCCAACTGCTTTCTGTTCCTATACCGGAGAAGTTCTGGATAAGAAAACTCCTCTTCTCCGCTCAATGGAGGCGTTGAACAAGCAGTCCTTGAGAATACTTAAAATCCTGGGAAACACTACCGCTACAAGAGTAACTACTACCGTTGGACCTGAACAGGAATACTTCCTGGTTGACAGAGAGCTGTACAAGAAGCGTAAAGACCTGATATTCTCAGGGAGAACTCTTTTTGGTGTTAAGCCTCCAAAGGGTCAGGAGCTTGAGGACCATTATTTCGGTAATATCAAGGAAAGAGTATCTGCCTACATGAAGGATCTTGACACTGAACTCTGGAAGCTTGGTATCTCAGCCAAGACAAAGCACAACGAAGTTGCTCCTGCACAGCACGAGCTGGCTCCAATTTTCAACACCTCAAACGTTGCAACTGATCACAACCAATTAACAATGGAGCTTATGCAGAAGATTGCAGTAAGACATGGTCTTGCCTGCCTGCTTCACGAAAAGCCTTTTGCAGGTGTTAATGGTTCAGGTAAACACAACAACTGGTCAATGTCAACCAACGATGGCCAGAATCTCCTTGAACCGGGTTCAACCCCACATGACAATGTTCAGTTCCTGATATTCCTTGCTGCAGTAATCAAATCAGTAGATGATTATCAAGATTTATTACGTTTAGCCGTTGCTTCTGCCGGAAACGACCACAGACTGGGAGCAAACGAAGCTCCACCAGCAATTGTATCAGTATTCCTTGGTGATCAGCTTACCGACATTCTTATGCAATTGGAAAACGGTAAGGCTAAGGGCAAGATTTACAATAACATTCTTGAAACAGGAGTCGCGAGCCTCCCTAAGCTTCCAAAAGATTCAACTGACCGTAACAGAACATCACCTTTTGCCTTCACAGGTAACAAGTTCGAGTTCAGAATGCTTGGATCATCTGCTTCAATTGCAGGGGCTAACTTTGTACTAAACACAATTGTTGCTGAAACCTTACAGAAGTTTGCCGACAAGCTAGAGGCTGCAAGTGATTTAAACGTTGCTATAGCTTCCTTACTCTCTGAAACAGTTAAGGATCACAAGCGTATTATATACAACGGAAACAACTACTCAGAGGAATGGGTTGCAGAGGCTGAAAGTAGAGGACTCCTCAACCTTAAGTCCACTGTTGAGTGTATTCCTACCTTCATAAAGGATAAAAATGTAGCAGTTTTTGTCAAGCATGGCGTATTAAGCAAGTCCGAAATTGAATCAAGGTATGAAATACTTCTTGAAAACTATGTTAAGACTATCAACATTGAAGCATTAACCATGATTTCAATGGCAAAGACCGAAATATTGCCTACTGCTTTCAAATTCAGCAAGGAACTGTCAGATACCATTAATGCAGTTAAGGCAACTGGCATGTCAGTGGAGGTATCAGCTCAGTCCTCAGTTCTGAAAGAGCTTTCACCAGTACTCAGCTCCTTTGCTTCAAATCTGACCGCATTAAAGAAGGCAACTGAAAAGGCAAGCAGTGAAACCTCAAGTGCTCTGAAGCAGGCTGAAACCTTCAGCAAGACGGTTGTTCCTGCAATGGAAGCCTTAAGAGCAGATGCTGATAAGTTGGAATGCATACTTCCAAAGGATATGTATCCATTCCCAACTTATGCAGATCTTCTCTTTAATGTATAGAAGCTTTTGACTTAATATAACTCAGACTATTTAATGTATAATAGGGGCAATGGTACAAAGGCGTATCCGCGCTGCCGGTAATAGCCGTTTCTGTACCGTTGCCCTTTTTCCTTCTTTAGGAAAGTATCTTCAATCACCAATTAATATAAATAAAATATAAACAACCTGGAAATTGGTGTGGTAAAAAATTATTGAACACAAATGAGCATATTTTATTAGATTAACGCTCTGGCTAATCTTTTTAACTTATGCCGGAAATGGGGAAAATATGAAAAACACTTCCTACCTAATTGCTTCAAGTGCACTTCTCACATGCTCTACTGTTCTTGTTGCAGTTTCAGGATGGAATCTCCCGATTTTGGCGCTAAATTTAATTCTACTTATGGGATATTTCATTTTTGTTTGGTCTATAATATCAACGAGCTTCAAACAGCAAACTGAAAGTATAAAAAAATTGAAAAAGGATTTGAGAAACTTCAACTTTGAGGTTCAAGTTACATCAAGTCAGATTTCATCTGTTTCCGAGAGTATAGCAGTCACTATAGAAGAGAATAATCAGTTCGCAATTTATGTATATGACAAAGTACGAGAAATGGCAGCTAATAATGATCTTGTTAACTCCAGCATTGCCAATACCCTTTCGGAAGTCAGAAGTATTATGAATCTTCTTGATAATGCAGATGATATAACCGTAGACATGCTTAAAAAGAGCACCATTTCAAAGGATACTGTAAAGCTCAGTATGGAAGAAATAATGCAAATAGTAAAAACAATTGATAGCATACATGATTCTTCCAATAAAACTCTTTCCTATATGGAAAGGCTTCAGAAAACCTCCAGGGAAATTGTTCACATTCTCGAAACTGTAAGCAATATTTCGAGGCAGACTCAACTGCTTGCTTTGAATGCTACTATTGAATCTGCTCGTGCAGGTGAGCATGGAAAAGGCTTTGCCGTGGTTGCTTCAGAAATACATAAGCTGGCTGATGATACAAATAAATCGGTTGGTGATATTAATTCACTTATTAAAGCTATTCAAAATGAGGTTGAAAGTGTTTATTACGTTGTAAAGGAAAACGCCTCTCGTGTTGACGAAGGAATTTCAGCAACAAAGAATATTGAAGAAAATCTCGGGAGAATTGACAACTCCTTTAATGATGTGTTTGGTATGATGGACAGGATAAGTGAACTTTCGAAGGAAGAGGTCAAAATCGCCCAGAACGTAGGAGATCAGATTAAAGAAGTTGAGGAGGTTATCTTCCAAACATCAAAGTCTGTCGATGATGTTTGTGCTTCTGTTCATCAGCAGAAACATAATATGGAAGATATATCTTCATTGGGCAGTCGTTTAAATGATGCCTCCTCAAATCTCGTAAAACTTTTCTCAAATGAAGCCGAAGCTTTGGAATCAGTCAGTATTGAGGCTATGGATAAAGCAAGAAAGGCTCTGTCCTTCATAAAGGAAGAACTTTGTATCAGAAATGAGTTAATCACTTCAAAAGATCATGATACCCATCAGTCAATTCTTGCAGATTTTATGCATAAATATAGTTTTGTAGAGGCTGCATGGACTAATGACCGGAAGGGGCGTTTTATCTGTTCCATCCCTAAAGCAGGTATTGCCAATGCCAATGTGAGAGAATGGTTCAAACGCAGTATTGAAGGAGAAGATTTTATTTCAGCAATATATATATCAGCAATCACAAGAAATCCCTGTGTTACGGTGTCATCACCCGTTAAGAGCACCAGCGGTGAGATTGTTGGTGTTGTAGGGATAGATATTATTATAAAGTAAATAGCATTTAGTCGACCCTCAAAATATCGTTCAAGCTCTAGCTCATGATTATTATATTACACATGCACTAAATCCCACCAAATTTCATATACTAAATAAAGTCAATTACTAAAGGCTGAATGCATAGATTTTTTAAGTAATTGACTTTGTAAAAAGTCAGCTTGCATTTATTGCTTAAGTTCTTTCTTTTTACCTGTCTCGTGGACAATGACGTCTGGTCAATTAACAAAATAGTTGACTTGAGTATGAGATTTGTCCTTTTTCTTTGTAAACAAATTTCTGTGGGACTTTGGAGGAATATTTATGTGCTCAATACTTGGAGTAATAAATTTTAAAGATTCTACTTCAGACATAACGCAAGCAGTATTAAATGAAATGCGTAAATCAACTGCTCATAGAGGACCCGACCAAAATGGGTACTTCCGAAGTGAATCTGTATGTTTCGCTCATAACCGGTTGGCGGTAATAGATGTAGAGAACGGGCTGCAGCCTATGACGGTTGCTTTTGATGGGAAAAGCTATACAATAGTTTATAATGGTGAGATTTATAATGCAAATGATTTACGCTCCGAACTGACTGCTGAGGGTGTAAACTTCAGTACGCACTGCGATACAGAGGTAGTGTTATATTCCTACATAGTCTGGGGTCTCGAATGTTCTGAAAAGCTGAATGGAATTTATGCCTTTGCAGTATATGATGACTATAAAAAGAGAGTTTACCTTTCCAGGGACAGAATGGGAGTTAAGCCTTTCTTCTACACCCAGTTGGGAAATACGTTAATTTTTTCCTCAGAAGTTAAAGCAATTTTAAAGCACCCGCAAGTAAAAGCTGAATTAGATAGTCAGGGTATATGGCAGCTGCTTTATCTCTCTCCAATGCGGCCATCGAATAATGGTATTTTCAAAAATATCTATGAGATATCTCCAGGATTTCACGGAACCTATGATATAGACGGCTTAAAGCTGTCCAGGTACTGGGCTTTAAAAGCCTATGAACTGGAGGATTCAGAGGATACAATCATTGAGAAAACCCGTTTCCTTCTGACTGACGCCATCCAAAGACAGTTGGTTTCTGATGTCCCCCTATGCACCTTCTTATCGGGAGGCCTTGATTCTTCAATTGTAACCTCCGTAGCAAAAGAGGACAAGAAAAGTGGAGATTTGCTTTCTACTTATTCATTTGAATATGAGGGAAATCAGCAGCATTTCGAAGCCACGGCTTTTCAGCCAGAAAGCGATGACGCCTATGCTGCTTGGCTCGCAAAATATTTAAAAACCGATCATACCATTCTTACAGTGAGCCAGCAAAAAATTGCAGATTTGCTTGCAGATGCTGTTAAATACAGAGATTATCCTGGTATGGCTGATATTGATTCCTCTCTGCTCTATTACTGCAGTCAAGTTAAGAACAGGCATACAGTTGCACTAAGCGGTGAGTGCGCAGATGAAATTTTTGGAGGTTACCCATGGTTTTACAAGCCTGAAATGCTTGACAGAGACTTCTTTCCGTGGATACATGATCCTGAATCAAGGGTATACCTGTTTAACTCCGACTTTGCAAAACCCAGAGAAGGCTATGAGTTTGTAAAACAAATGTATCTTGACAGCAAAAATGCCTGCCCGCTGGCCGGCAATGAATCTGAAGAAATGAAGGCCAGCAGGATAGCAACCTGGCTGTCGGTCAACTGGTTTATGGTCAGCCTTTTGGAGCGCAAGGACCGAATGTCTATGGCCAGCGGGCTTGAGGTAAGGGTGCCCTTCTCCGATCATAGAGTTTTAGAATACGTTTATAATGTTCCCTGGAGTATAAAATTCAAGAATAAGGTTGAAAAATCACTGCTTAGAAATGCAATGGCCGATTATCTGCCGGATAAAATTCTTAACAGGAAAAAGAGTCCCTACCCAAAGACTCATAACCCGGAATATGAAAGAATTGTCACAGAGATGTTTGAAAATGTAATTGGTGATTCCAACTCAGTACTAAAGGAAATTTTACATCAGGACGCACTTACTCTGCTTCGTTCGGGCAGTAATATAACCTGGTTCGGGCAGCTTATGGGCCGTCCGCAGCTGATAGCCTGGCTGATACAGTTGGATTACTGGTTTAGAGAGTATAATGTGAAGCTGGTTTAGGTGTTAATCGGTGAAATAGTGTACCGAACTGGATACAGTGCCTGGATAAACTGCTAAGTTAACAAAGTTACCTTTACACAGCACTACCAAGCTTGGTAGTGCTGCTTATGTTATACCGGAGTCCGGTCCGAGGTCCTATTATGTTTCCTAATAATTCTTACAATGGCATAGGCAAAGGAGCACAGTCCAAACAGTATAAGCGCTATTCCCGAGTAAATATCGAATATCCATGGTCCAATACGGGGCTTTTTAGTTAACGTTGAATAAATGATGTATCCTCCGTTAATTGCGTAGATCATAAGCCCGGCTATATTTATTGCAAGGCTGTTATTTCTGCTTAAGCACCATGCAGCCAACAGAACTAATAAAGCAAATTCCAGAGCAGGTAACCACCTAATTCCACCCGCACTTAATCCAAATATACATATTATACCTAAAAAATATAAAGGTATAAGCAAAATATAGAAAATAGTCTTACTATTTTTTTTTAACATTATATTCTCCAATTTATTGATACACGATTACTTATATCTCTGCAAACCAATATACTTGAAATTATACTTGATCATCCGTCATCCTATCAAAATCCGGTTACAAGTTCGGTTTGCTTAACAATATGTATTTTAAATCGTCAAAGGTCATCTGCAGTTGTTCCGAATAATGCTTACCTTGAGTTACATACTTAAACCCACATTTTTCAATAACTCTTCTGGATTGATCATTTGATAAAAAATGACCGATAGTTAAGGCATCCAATTTTAATTTGTCAAAGCAGAACCTAATCACCGCACTTACTGCTTCAGGCATCAATCCCTTTCCCCAATATGCTTTAGATAAAACATATCCCATTTCTTTAATCTTTAAATGTGAGTAGTTACTATCCTCATTAGCCCATGAATTGTGCAATCCTAACGAGCCGATTACTTTATTGTTTTCCTTATACGTTATTGCGAATATATTCTTTCCCAATATAAATGAATTCAGTATTTTCCTGGAAAGATCAATAGAATCGTGATGCTTCCACCCCGCCATTTCACCTACACCTTCAACTGACGCATATTCATAAAAGTCGTCTATATCAGCTTCCTGCCAGGAACGCAAAATCAACCTGCCAGTTTCTATATTCGTATTAGTAATATCAACATTTATATCCATATAAACACCCATCTTCTATTTTACTGTTTAAGCAAAATTATGCATTTACTTAAGTGGCGGGGACTTGATATTTTTTTATATTACCAGACCGCTTCTCCGCCGGCAAACATGGTAAGAAACCATAAATATAAGCTATCCATCATAATTCTTATTTGAATCTGTAGGGATACCTGCATATTCCTTAAGTATACTTATTATTTCTTTTAAATTCTTTTTGCGGGAAATTTCTAATTCCATCTGTTGTTTGCATTCAAAAGCTATTCTAGCGTTTTTTACAGCATTATAATCGCAGGGCTTTACATCATCAGTTTCACGCTCAACTCCCAAGCCTTTTTGATCTTTTTCTGCCGGAATCCTCTTTAGTAGTATCTTCTGCCCTTTTTCATCCACTATGTATGTACAATAATAATTACCTTCTCTTACTGATATAATTTGTTGTTTTTTCTTCTTCATCCGGGTGTTTTCTCCACAATACTTATCTTCTAGTGTTAAATTAGATGTATATGGTTTTCCAGTTAGCACGCTATTGAGGGTTAAACTCATTTTATATCTCCTTAATTAAATACTGTATATAAGTATATCGTCAAAAGTTTGGAAACTGTAACCATTTTTATAAAATAAGTAATGTAGTATATATAAATAAGTTAGAAATATCGAGAGTTGATAATGGAAGCTTTGTTCCTGATAAAAAATTCTGGGTAAAACAGTATCAAAATTAAATTGAACCGCTTTACCCAGGTTAAATACTTAAGGCTTGCTATTATTTGTTGCAGCAACTTGCTTGTGTATCAAAAGTCACTATGTTCTGACCTATCGATAGTATAAAATTTCCTAGAGCAGCTCTCTGACAACCTTCTACCTCTTCTGAAAGAAATATTGAAATAGCTGTTGCAAGGGCTGTGAGTTCACAGGGCGTTAATGAGAAAAGTCCATCGGTACAACCACTTTTACAATTCTTACTCAACTATAATCACCTTTTAATCAAATCTATTAATATATGTTATGTTTGTTTGCATCAAATTGTTAAATGATTAGTTTCATTTATCGGAGTATTAACTGCTATAATTTTTGACGCGCTCAAATCCTAAGTAACGTGTACCCTGAAAGGTCAGCCTTCCAATATCTTTTTCCACAAGTATTCCATACTCAGTATCTTTAATCTCGAATTCTAACCGATCACCACTTGTTACTTCAAATGTAGCATAATATGTAGTCGATGATGAACTGTGATGAATGTTATCTGCTCCGGTATTATGATGATAACTACGAAAATCAGCCCTTTTTGTTACCACTGTTGCATCAACTGTAAGAACAGGGGATGTGTTGTTTCTTTTCCATTGTTTTGCACTCTGTATAGAGCGTACAATAATTATACCAAATACAAATATAAATCCGATAATTACAATTACCGTAACAACATTAAACATAATACTATAGAACCCACCATAAGGTGAAAACTCCATAACTTTTCCCTCCGTCTGTATTAATTTGAAAATAATTCCGTCTATTAAGTTCCAATTATACTACAATAATGAATTAATTGTCTCTAAAAAATTTTTATCCATGAACATGAGACTGGCTCCCTACCTGGGAGCCAGTCTCATGGGGTGTGAACTTACTTGCATCTGGTTTTCTGCTGCAGCATCTGGTTATCTGTTGCCTATAACTAATTTTCACACTTATAGCTAGTTTATTGAGTTTTTACTGAGGAGGGAATACAATATGTTTGCAAAGTCTGCTCTGCTGCAAGTAGATTTTGGTTTTAGCTGTCTGTATGAGCCATCCTTCATCAAACCAGCTTCAACAAGCTTTGTAATAGTTTCTAGAGACCAGAAGGAAATTTTATTGCTATCGCCAAAGCCTCTATATTCTTTAACTTTTTTGTCCGGCAATTCTCCCAGGTAATTTTCCAAATTATATATCATTGTGTACAAGGCTTCTCGGGTTATATCTGCGTTAACATCTAATTTGTTATAACCAACACCTTTAGTCATACCGATTTCTCTAGCCTTCGCATAATGTCCGGCAAATTCACCGTCAGCGTCTGAGAAATTGTTCTGCACGTTTTCCAGCGGTTGAATATTGTATGCTTCAAGAAGCATTACTATTGCTTCACCACGAGTTAATTTTCTGGTTGGTTCAAAGTTAATTCCTGTTATTATATCTCTTGCCCCAAGATAAGTAACTGCCGAATAATATTCATCGGTTTCCTTCACGTCCTTAAAGACAACTTTATTATTGCTTATTGCAAACCTTGAGAAGTGTGATGTTTTAAAGGTTACATTGCCATTTTCATAGGTTCCCCTAACAGGAATCAGATTCTGATTGCTATCTATGTAGTAAACAAGAATTGCATTTGGATCTTCATCTTCTTGAAGGTTGTAAGGAATACTAACAGTTACAGTACCATCTCCAAAATCTGAAACTGCTTTTCCGCCGACAGATACGCTGAATTCATAAACAGGACGATCTTCAATCCTTACACCTGCTGTTGCTGGGAGTTTCGCTATCTCTGTAGCAGCAACCTTGGATACTTTAATTTCAACTTCACCTGTCCCTGCTTTTGAAATTGCTTCGATGGTCTTACAGTCAAAAACAACTTCACAAATACCTGCATCAATTTTAAGTGCTGTATCTTTATCAGCTGCCAAAATTCTATTCAATGTTCCATCAGGCAGTTTTACCTCAGCTGCTTTTGCATCTGCTTTTAAGCCAAGTAAAAGAGCAATCGTCAATTTTTCATCTGAACCTTTAACATTACCTAAATTACTGATTATATCATCTACAACTTTGGCACTAACACTTACAGCAGCTGTTCCGTCAGCTTTTACAGCCGCCGGTAATGTTACTTTAATTTCAGACTTTTCAATCTTTGCAGTGTTGTTTGAAGAGCTTGTATCCGAGCTACCGCCTATGCTGTTACTGCTCCCACTTCCAGACCCGCTTCCAGAACCACTACCATTACCGGGCTGGGTCCCTCCGTTACCTGGCTGATTTCCTCCGTCACCGGAATTACCCTTTCCAATTAGGGTAAGAACTCCGTAAACTGATGTGTCCTGATATCCATTACCTGAAGTATCATTCCACGTTGTAACACTCTGACGGGCTCCATTTTTAGCATCATTTATCTGTGCGTCAAAGCCAATTTTTTTATTGTTGTCAACTGATATTGTCTTGAATGGTATTTTCATTTCTACTGTATAATTTGTACCTGAAACTTGTACAGCTGACACAAATCCGGGTTCTATACCTGATGGATTAAAGGTTGCCTCATTATCAAAATTTACTCTGTACTGTCCATCATCCTCCTGATAGAATGAAGTCTTTCCATTATTTTCATCAACGAATATTTCTGTTGAATCCTCCTGGTATGCGTCCGCACTGGTTTTATCCAGCTCCGCATCGCTTATCTGAACCAGAACATACAAATTTTTATTGTCCCAAAGTGCTTTTGCTGTACCAGTGGCACCTTGCCATGCCATCTGATATTGGTTTATTGGCATTTCACGTGTTTTACCCCATATTGGGTCAATAGTTCCGTCAACTACAGGAGTTCCATAGGCTGCTGTTGATTGTTTTGCAGTAGCAGGGGTCGTAGGCTGATGTTCCGACATATATTTATCTGGATTTACTATTCCGTAATATGCCAGCTTTGCCTGAAGGTTCTTGTCAAATACCAACGGGTTTGAACTTGCTCTCCAACTGGTAGCATCATCCATTCCCCAAATGGTAACACGGGCAATTTTATCTGAATGGGCTTTAAATATTTTAAATAACTGAGCATATAAATACCCCTGTGCTTCCTCCAATTTTGGTGACAGTTGTGAATTAGCTCCCGCCTGGATGTCAAGCTCAGTAATACTCACTTCTACACCAAGTTCAATGAATCTTTCCAAAGAAAGCTGAACATTTGTTGGGTTGGTACTCAATGAGTAATGTGCCTGCATACCGACACCGTCAATTAAAAGCTTACCCGGATGAGCTTCGGCATATCTGTCATTGATTTCCTTAACCATGTTATAGATTGCTTTTGATTTACCCTGGTTGTCTTCATTGTAATCATTATAATAAAGCTTTATATCCCAGTCAGGATGTGTATCCAACACCTCTCTGGCAGCCAGGAATGCCTGTTCTACATAGTCCGGGCCTATTGCCTGAAACCATTCGCTGGTTCTGAGTGAACCCTGCCAATCTGCCGGATTGGGGGGATTATCGTTCATTGCTTCATTTACAACGTCCCAGGATATGACCTTATCACCGAAGTGTTCCATTACATTTTTAATATGAGTCCTCATATTTATAAGAGCCTCATCCCGTCCAAGAACTACTGTTGTTCCATTTTCAGTTTTTGTATTCATCCACTTTGGTGACTGCTGATGCCATACCAAAACATGACCATGCATTTGCATACCCTCAGCTAGAACCTCATTAACCATAGTATCTGCCGCATCAAAGGTGAAGTTGCCTTTTGTCGGCTGAAGCGCATCAGGTTTCATTGCATTACCTGCGGTAGCTACATTATTATGCAGCTTGAGAAGCTCCAATCTCACTCCGTCAAGATCTTCAGCAGAGATGGCATTTCCTATAAGAAAATCCTTTTGATAAACAGTCTTAATTGGCAGAAGATCCTTTTGAATATCTATAGGACCCGAACTTGTGGGTACAAAGCTGATATCGTCTATGTAGAAGGATGCAGTAGCATTATTTGAACTCTCTACATAAATTGTCAGGTACTCGCTGGACACATTATTATAACGGTACATACCTTCATACATAACCCAACCGTCAGCTGTACCTATTGTTTTGGCAGAAAGAGTGTTGTAGGCTGCACCACTTCCGTTACCGACCTGTGTGGAAAGCTGAAGCTGTGAGCTTTCCGGGCTTAAAAGCTTAACCCAGGCTGTAACTTTATATTCAGCACCTTTATCAATGTACTTTTCAACACGTAAAGATGGCCCATGCCAGGTTGTTGTTCTGCCTTCTACCTTTAAGGCATAAGACCCACCCTCTGTGTGATTTGCTTCATTTGTAATTGTAAGAATTTCTGTTCCGGCTCTTCCTACGAAACCACCTGCTGTTTGATCTTCGAAGGTTATAGTGTTAAATGGTATAGCCGGGTCTCTTGGGGGGTCTACCGGTGGCTGAGTACCGCTGCCGATAGTAGTAATCATAACATCCCCGATGTAGAATGGAACTGCTTTACCTTCATCATTTGACTGTACCCGTACTGCATTGTCTTTACTTGTATCTACGGTGTATGTACCGGTTATTGTAAATGCAGCTCCGGTAGTTACATTTACACCTGCTATCCAGCCGTAACTGGAAACATTCTGAAGAAATACCTGTGAACCGGCAGGAACATCTGCGCTGGCATCTACAAACCCTTTAACAGTTATAGTATAGGTTTTTTCGTTTTCCATACCTACATCTGTAAAGTTGAAGTCAACACCATCCCAGTTGTTAACTCTCCCGCTTACATATAGGGCTTTGCCATCGGCATTTCCATCAAAAGTTTTATCGCTTACCGGTGTCAGGATTGCACCCCCGGCTTGTGAGGCCTTACCGGCTCCGTTTGTAAACTTTTCATGCAGCACTACAGTTTCAGTAGCAGTAGTAGTAATCGTAACATCCCCAATGTAAAACGGAACTGCTTTACCTTCGTCATTTGTCTGTACACGCACTGCATTGTCCTTACTTGTATCTACAGTATATGTACCGGTTATTGTTAATGCAGCTCCTGTAGTAATGTTTGCACCTGCAATCCAACCGTAGCTGGACACATTTTGAAGAAACACCTGTGAACCGGCTGGCACATCTGCGTCAGTGTCTACGAAACCATTAACAGTTATAGTATAGGTTTTTCCATTCTCCATTCCAACATCTGAAAAATTGAAGTCAACACCATCCCAGTTGTTTGCTCTCCCGCTTACATATATAGCTTTGCCATCGGCATTTCCATCGAATGCCTTATCGCTTACCGGTGTCAGCCTTGCACCTCCTGCTTGTGTTGCAGCACCCAGCCCATGTGAAAAGTCCTCATGATAAACCGTAACAGTACCAGCACTTGCTGAATTTACTACACTATTAATTGGTAATAGAGATATTACCAGACATAGTACAAGTAAAACCGATATTACCTTTCCCCAACTCCTATAAACTGTACTACTCAATTAATTCGCCTCCCTTAAATTATACTTTTTTATGTAAATTTACATAAAATTACCATATATAACTATGAATTATCTGTTTCTCTAGTATTGAATAAAAGTCGACATAATATCTTAAATTCTTAATATAAGGTTAACTTGAGAAAGCCACAGCGATATTTGCTTTATAAGTGTATTAAAGCGAAATGTTACCATATTTGTTGAGAAACTTATTGAATATGCATTTGAACAGTAAGAAACACTTTTACTTCAGATATATTTTATTTGAGTATCAAAAGATACAACTTACGTAACTTGAGTATTAGCAGCCGTATGACACTACGACATCGAAAGTAGTTAGCCATATGGCTTGCCGTATTAACAAACAGCAATCCATATGGCTTTATTACTTATTATTACGTAGTTTAAAGAAATGCTGCTATTTGCCTTTTTTACCTGACAAAGTAAGAACACCAAACACTGATGTATCCTGATAACCATTTCCGGTAGTATCATTCCATGCGGCAACACTTTGACGTGTACCATCTTTACCATCATTAATCTGCAAATCGAAGCCTATTTTTTTGTTGTTTCCGCCAGTTATGGTTTTCAAAGGTATCTTGATCTCGACAGTATAATTTGTCCCTGAAACTTTCACTGCTGAAACGAAACCCTTTGATATACCGGCAGGGTTAAAGGACTTTTCATTCTTGAAGTTTACTCTGTATTGACCGTCGTCATTCTGATAGAACGAGGTTTTACCATTGTTTTCGTCGATAAACACTTCAACCGAATCCTGTTCCCATGGATTTGCACTCTTCTTATCGAGCTGGGAATCACTAACCTGGATCAGTACATAAAGATTTTTATTGTCCCAGAGCATTTTCGCTGTTCCGGTCGCCCCCTGCCAAGCCATCTGATACTGATTAATCTGTACTGAAGGTACATTCTTCCAAATTGAATCGACAGTACCGTCAATTTTGGGTGTACCATACATAGCAGTTACAGTTTTCGCAGCTTTAGGTGCTGCAGGCTTATTCTCCTCCATAAACTTATTAGGATTTATTACGCCATAGTAAGCAGGCTTAGCCTGTAGATTTTTATCAAACAACAGTGGATTTGTTGATGATCTCCAGCTTGTACCATCATCCATTCCCCAAAGTGTAACACGTGAAATATTTTTTGAATATTTCTTAAACACATCAAACAACTGGGCATATAAATAGCCCTGGTCATTAGCAAGCTTAGCTGAAAGTTCATAGTTGCTTCCAGCCTGTATATCAAGTTCAGTTATACTTACTTCAACCCCTAAGGAAATAAATCTTTCCAATGAAAGCTTTACATTTTCAGGATTGGTATTCACCATATAGTGTCCCTGCATCCCAATTCCGTCTATAAGCAGCTTACCGGGGTGAGTTTTTGCATATCTGTCATTTATATCTTTAACCATGCTGTATATAGCTTTGGATTTATTCTGGTTGTCATCATTATAATCATTATAATATAGCTTTACATTCCAATCCGGATGTGCATCAAGTACCTCTCTTGCAGCTAAAAATGCCTGTTCAACATAATCCGAACCTACAGCATTAAACCATGGAGTTTTACGTAGGGAGCCCTTCCAATCAGATGGATTTGACGGATTGTCATTCATTGCCTCATTTACAACATCCCATGAAATCACCTTATCACCGTAATGCTCAACAACCTTCTTAATATGAGTCTGAAGATTATCAAGAGCCTCTTTACGTCCAAGAGGAACAGCATTACCCTTTGCATCTGATTTTGTATTCATCCATGCAGGTGACTGTTGATGCCACACTAGAGTATGACCATGCATCTTCATTCCTTCAGCCAAAACCTTATCAACAAGCTTATCAGCTTCAGTAAAGGTAAATGCTCCTTTGGTGTTCTGCAATGCATCCGGTTTCATAGCATTACCTGCAGTTGCAACATTAAAATGCTTCTTCAGCAGATCAAGTCTGACACCTTCCATATCCTCTGCTGATATAGCATTCCCGATTAAGAAATCCTTTGCATAGACATCCTTAATTGCAGTTAAATCATTCTGGATAGCGATTTCCCCCGAACCTGTACTCTCAAAGCTTATATCGTCTATATAGAAGGATGCAGTTGCGTCGCTTGAGCTTTCAACATATATAGTCAGATATCCGCCTGACACATTATTGTAGCGGTAAGTTCCCTCGAATTTAACCCATCCGTCACCTGTGCTTATAGTCTGCGGTGCAAGATTTATATAACTTGCACCGCTGCCGCTGCCAACCTGTGTGGAAAGCTGTAGCTGAGTGCTTGCCGGACTTATAAGTTTTACCCAGGCAGTTACCTTATATTCTGACCCCTGGTCAACATATTTCTCAACATTAAGAGATGGTCCGTGCCAGGTGTTGCTTCTTCCTTCAACCTTCAAAGCATATGAGCCTCTGTCAGTGTGGTTGGCTTCATTGGTCACTGTTAAAGTTTCAGTACCAGCTCTTCCTGTAAATCCGCCAGTTGTCTTGTCCTCAAAATTTATTGCTTTAAAGATCTCGGCAGTTGGCTTATCTGAAGGGTGCTGTGCTTCGGAAACCTCTTCGGTTATTGATATGTCTCCAATATAGAAAGAAACAGCTTTTCCGGCATCATTAGACTGAACTCTGATTTTTGAATCTTTTGAGGAGTCAACCGTATACTTACCGGTAAGTATAAATTCCTCTCCGGCTTT
This sequence comes from Bacillota bacterium, assembly GCA_023431385.1. Lineage (GTDB taxonomy): Bacteria > Bacillota > Clostridia > Acetivibrionales > DSM-1351 > Ruminiclostridium. The sequence goes on from JAEYWA010000106.1 coordinate 16,063, forward strand.
GAAATCAGCTCCTGCAAGCCACGCATAGCTGTCAACTGTCTGTAGCCAAACCTGCGCTCCTGAAGGTACCTTTTCCTTTGAGTCAACATAACCGGTAACAGTTATGTTATAAGTCTTGCCGTTAACCAAACCGGTGTCTTTAAAACTGAAATCGGCAGCATCCCAATTGTTTGATCTTTTACTTACATATAGAGCCTTCCCGTCATCATTTCCTTTAAAAGACTTAGCGCTAACCTGTGATAAGGCAGCTCCCCCGGATTGCACAGCTTTTCCTACACCATCTGAAAAAGCTTCATGATATACCGTTGTCGTTTCAGCTTTTACACCATTTGTAACAGCCAAAAGAGAAAAAAATAAGGCAAACGTCAAAACCAACGCCATAGCCTTCTTAAAATTTAAAACGGTATTTCTACTCAATTAAATTCGCCTCCTCTTAATTTCCTATTTATCTGTAATTAGTTTCATAATTACCAAATACGATAGTTACCGCTAAGTGCCAACAGTGCGAAGAAATACAGAAGGTTGTCATAATACCTGCGATTACCGGTACGCAACGGTTGTTCCCATAGCTTTCTTACAAAATTCTCTCTATATTTACCCTTTGCAGCCAGTGAGGACTGTGCCAAGGTAGCAAGAAGACCTACTGGGTGAAGCACTCCCATAGGAGTCCCATCAACTTCATGTACGAGCTCATTTTTATCTTTTACGACTGTACCGTCAATATGATAAACTACATTTTCATTACCCTTTACAGTTTCACCGAAAAATTTTTGGATATTATCTGCCTGAGAACACTGCCATTCATCGGCCGCAAACCATTCATAATCCAGAGCAATATTTGCCCCGGTACGGTAAGCATCACTGTAAAAAAGATTGTGGTTTGCTCTATTGTGCGGAGTACCGTCATATTCGGCATATTCAGCAGATAACCCTGTTTCAGGATGACATGCCTTCCTTAGATGTTCACGGCTAAGCCTTGCGGCATCTCTGAAGAATTCGGCATCCTCAGGATTTCCCCACAAGGCAAACAATTCATAAAAATGTGGTAAATGATACGAAGGATCAGTAAAATTGCAACTGGGAATAAAACGAATTAATTTTGTTTGTGGATCAAACATGGGGTCTATTTTTTTATGAACCATCTCATGAAGTATGTTTTTTGCCTCACGAGAATAATTAAATATACCTTCACCGTCTCCCCAGCGTCTTCCAGCAAAAAGAAGTGCCATGGCAAAAAACTCTTCACCGTCAGGTGCAGGCCCATCAGAATTTCTTTTTCCATCCAGTTGAGCAGACCAACCAAAATAGCCCCTATAATTACCCTTATCAAGATACATGAATGTTCTTGTCCATTTCCAGATACTATCAAATATATCTTTACGATTCATTTGAACAGCAATCATCATGCCATAGCTCTGACCTTCAGTTCTGACATCCATATTTCCTGTATCTACAAGGTACCCCATGTCTTCACCTGTTTCATGATAAATACGTTGATCCTCACTCCCAAAGAACAAGGTATTAAAAGCAGAGTTTAAACGTTGTTGTACTTCGGCTTCCGAATACCCGTACTCAGTAAAGAGATTTGAATATTCACCAGTTTGAAAAGCCTTTGGCATATTTATTTATCCTTTCTACAAATGAACTAAAACTAAAATGATTAAACTAAAGTCGAATGTTGAGAATAACTACATATCAAAAGCAAGTAGCCAGCATTTACGTCCCTTTAACAGAAAATAAGAAATCCAGGAAGTATCAGCGGTCATACCCGGTAACGCTCCTCTAGAAACTCAGTAATTTGAATGCTTACAGCTAATGAAGCATAAAGTTATATAGCCATAGAAATGATGTATTATTGATTCTTCTATTTGATTGATAGTTTCAGATTTACTGCACACCTATAGGGAGTAATCCCTATAGGCTGCATGTATTTTCTAAAAAATATTATTCTTTTACTCCTCCAAGTGTAAGTCCGTTAACAAAATATCTTTGAAGGAATGGATAAACAATCAGTATTGGTACTGCAGTTACAATAGTAATGGCTGCCCTGATAGACTGTGGCGTCGTTAAATTACCGCCTCCTTGAGCAGCAGCATTTACTCCACTTGCTTGAGAACTGTTACCTGCATTCAAAGAACTAGCTAGAAGTTTTTGAAGTTCATACTGCAGTGTCGATAAACTCTGACGACCTGAATTGTACAGGAAGGTGTCAAACCAGGAATTCCAGGAACCAACTGCAACAAACAGTGCAATGGTCGCAAGAGTAGGTAGACAAAGAGGTAAAACTATCTGTACGAAAATTCGGAATTCTCGTGCACCATCCATTTTTGCCGATTCGATTAAGCTTTCAGGTATGGATTTAATATAGGTTCTAATTACTATAAGGTTAAAAGCACTTATTATATTCGGTACCCAATATACTGAAAATGTATTAATCATGTTTAGATCTTTAATTAGCATGTAGTTTGGTATCAAACCTGCATTAAAATACATTGTCAATACAAAAATAATTGTTATTGATTTTCTAAAAATATACTCTTTCCGGCTAATAGTATAAGCAAGCATAGAAGTAAAGAAAAGGTTTGTTACTACCATTACTATTGTTTTTGCAACACTTATTATAAACGCTCCATAAATTGTGTCCATGCTGAAAACAACACGGTAACTTTGGAGTGAAAATATTCTCGGCCATAAATAAATACCACCACGAACTGTGTCCATTCCTTCATTAAAGGATATCGCAAGAGTATTTAGCATCGGATAAACCATCGCTATGGAAAGAAGTATCAGAAAAGTATAATTTACAGTCGTAAAAATGATATTTTCAGCGCTAAGTTTTTTACCTATTTTCATTTATCTTCCCCCCTTAGATTAATTTTTCTTCGCCTAATCGTCCAGCGATCCAGTTAGCACCTGATATCAAAATAATACTAACAACAGTTTTAAATATACCGGCTACAGTTGCCAGTGAATAATTACCCAATTGAATACCGTACCTGAGAACAAAAATATCAATTGTCTCAGCTTTTTCTACTACAACACCGTTTCCAAGGAAGTACTGAATTTCAAATCCAGCTTCCAGAATATAACCTATACTCATTATGAGCAGAATAACTATAGTTGGTTTAATTGACGGAAGTGTTATATTCCACATTTTACGATAGCGGTTTGCTCCATCTATATCGGCTGCCTCATAGAGAGCGGGGTCAATTGCAGTCATAGCAGCAAGATATATTATGGTATTCCAGCCAAGTTCCTTCCATAAGTGAGAGCCAGCAACTACTCCCCAGAAATAATCTGGTTTTGATAAAAATTGTATAGGCTCGTCAATTATATGAAGATTCATCAAAACTATGTTAAGAATACCGCCGCTGGAAGGAAGTGCAAGAGAGGTTGATACCAGTCCTGCAACAATAATCCACGACAAAAAGTGTGGCATATATGTAATATTCTGAATAATACGTTTGAATCCTATATTTTTAACCTCGTTTAGCATTAATGCCAATAGTATAGCACCTATATAGCTAACTACAAGGGTTAAGAAACTCTGCGCCAGCGTGTTTCGAATATCTCGTATAAAGCGTTCACCATTTATACCGGTAAATAGTTTAACAAAATTATCAAAGCCAACCCATTGTTGATCCCATGTACTTCTTATGGCAGGCTTGAAATTCTGAAATGCCATTGTCCAACCTGTTATCGGTACGTACGAAAATAATATTTTGTATAACAGGAGGGGCACACTCATTATAATCAGCTCACGCTGTGAGATTATGGTGCCCCAGATATTCCTGCGATTGCTTGGAAGAGCCGGCGTTTTTGCCCTCATCTTTTTTACCTCCCGATTATCTAAAAAAAGGGGACTTGCATCCCCTTTTCGTAGATTATATTTTATAGACTTAATTCAAATTACTTAGTCGCCCAGTTCTTGATTCTATCCTGAATTCCTGCATTAATAGTATCTTCATATGCTTTAACATTGATTTTGCTAATAGCAGTTGTATACTCAGTCCAAACCTTTTCAAAGTCAGCTGGAGTAGCCATTATAGCTTTTGGCAGGAACTGCAATGCAGCATCTCTCAACTGTCTGTCTGCCATCTGAGCATCACTTCCATCAGTAAGAGGTATGTTCCAAGCTGGGTAGTAAACAGGGTTTTCTGGTGGCTGATTGTTAAAGGCTCTCCAAGTCTTTTTATTGTACTTTGTTAAGAATTCCTTATCGTATGGTCTTAAATCTGCGAAGAATTCTTCTGGCTGATCATCTGGACTATATGCATTTCCATCTGAGAAGCTACCATTGTGCTTAGGCATAATATCTCTAAGAGCCATTAATTGGTTTGAAGCTCTCCAAGCAAGATCTCTGTTATTTATACGCTGTTCTTCAGTTCTAGAAAATCTACCGTCTGCGCCCTTCACATAGTCTTCACCTTCAATACCCCATGAAAGAATCTTCTGCCATTCTTCTGACAATATTGTGTTTATGAAGGAAACAGCAACCTCAGGTTGTTTACAAGTTACAGATACACCTAGACCCTGGTTGATGTTCATAACATCTCTGTCAGCATAGTAAGGAGCTTTTCCGTCGTATGTTGGCATTGTAGCTACATATGTACGTTCGTCCTTGCCAGCTGCTACAAGAGCATCATTACCATTTCCAAAGCTCCAACGTTGGTCATACATACCAAGCACGCGACCTGTAGCAAGTTTTGCGTGGTACTGGTCAAGAGTCTGTGTAAAGGATTCTTTGTCAACCAATCCTTTAGCATTCATTTCATTCAGGAATTTATAATATCTCTTAGCAATTTCCTTGTCAGCAAATATTGTTGCAACATCGTTTTCAACAATAACGCCACCATTGTTTGGGTGACCTGCAAGATATTGAGGTGGATTGGTTAATCCAAACTCTCTTCCTTGTGCACAAAGAATTTCGAACCCAACTGTTGGCTGTCCGTCAATCTTTGGATACTTGTTCTTATAGTCTTCAATTAATTTAAAATACTTTTCGAGTGTCATGTTTGAGAGATCAGGATATCCTGCATCTGCCAAAACAGCCTTCTGAATCCAGAAACCTGATGCACCAAAGTTTGTACCTCCGGTGATTTCACCATAGTAACGGTTGTAGTTAGGAATCTGATATATATGCTTTCCTTGTCCTGC
>JAEYWA010000052.1 GCA_023431385.1 Bacillota bacterium
AGATATGGCACTATTCAATGCGGCGAATAACAATTTGAAAGGTAGTGTAGATGATAATGTGGACAGTGGTATACATGGCCCAAAGCAAAGAAGTAGCAAATCAGCTGCAGGAGCTTTTGTCCAATGAAGGTATTCTTGTGAAGCTCAGGCCAATAAGTAAGAACCATGAAAACAATGATAATTACTTCGAAGTACTTGTTCCTGAGGCGGAAGTTGAGGAAGCACATAGCGTTATTATTGAAACGGGTTATTAATAAAACTAAAAAAATAGCTCCGCGCTTATTAGCCCGGGGCTATTACTACGTATAGATAAAAATCTTTTCGCAAAGAAACCAAAAAATTATATATACATGCAACATTTTGTACTGGATTACGTAAAATGAAAGGAATGAGAGAATTGTATTATGTTGATATACCTTTGACTGTAAGATATGCTGAAACAGACAGGATGGGAATTGTTCATCATTCAAATTACGCTGTCTGGTTTGAGGTTGGAAGAACCGAATTTATTAAACAAAACGGGATTTCTTATTCTGAGATTGAAGAGCAGGGAATACTCCTACCCCTGTTGGAACTTAAATGTAAGTTTATCAGTTCATCAACATATGAGGATAGAATAATTGTAAGAACAAGTATAAAGAGTTATACTAAGACCAGATTGAACTTCTATTATGAGGTTTTCAAGGAAACTAATTTGAATAATCCCATAACTACTGGTGAAACTGTTCATGTATGGACAAATACCAGTTTGAAACCGGTTAATCTGCAAAAGTGTAATGAGAATCTATTTAATATTATTGCTCAAAATGCAATAGGAGAAATAGAATAATTGTCACAAAAACAATGAATACTTAATTTTATGTAGAGAAAGAAAAGATTGCACTGGTTTATTGTTCTGTGTTAAACTATGTTTACTTGTTCTTAAAGTCAATTACCATCGGCTGGAAGCATATATTTTCGACTTATAAAGCCTTCTAAGGGTAAAAAAAATATACTTTGAAGCATAATTGACTTTGGTAAAATTCTGTCAGATTTTATTAAGTAATCGGGTGGTGTGCAGTGAATAAAAATATTCCAAATCTACTAACTTCGCTTAGGCTAATAATTGTACCTGTTATGGGTTATTTCCTGTATAGGGGAAATTATCTCCCGGCGATGATTCTTTTTGCATTTGGCGGCTTCACAGATATACTTGATGGATATATAGCCAGAAAACACAATTTAATAACAAAGTGGGGAAAGTTTTTTGACCCGTTGGCTGATAAGTTAATGCAGATAACTGCATTGGTATTTTTAGTGCTGCACCGCTTTATACCTACGATAGTTCTTGTAGTTGTTATTATTAAAGAGGCATTAATGTTAACAGGCGGTATTATGCTTTACAGAAAAGGAAAAACTGTTATTGGTGCAAACTGGTACGGAAAGCTGGCCACTGTTATTTTTTATTTCGCCATCTTGGCAACTATAATACTTAGCCTGGACAGTCTAAATAATATATATACATCCACAGCAATCAATATTGCTTTAGGTTTGGCCGTAGCCTGCACATTATTTGCGCTTGTAATGTATATCATAATTTATTTTAAATATTCCAAGAATTATGAAAATGGCACAAAATAATAAAGAGAATCCTTAAAAACAACTACTGTAAATCTTGAAAAAAATAAGGTACACTTTTAGGTGTATCTTTTTTATTTAATGCAATACTGTTAATAAAACAGATAAATGATTTAATAATTATTAGTATTATATAAAAAAAATTAACTTTAATATTTAAAATGTTAATAGAATAGTAACATTTTTGTGTTATTATATAATATAAGTATTTAGTATAAGTATTTAATATTATTTAGTATATAAGTATTAATGCTTTGTATATAGGATATATAAGTATTATATTTAAGGATTAAATTTATTGATATCTTTAAACCGTTTGTGTGGAGGATGATTTGTTCGGTTATATAATGCCGGAGAAACCGGAGCTAAAAATAAAAGAATTTGATATATACCGTGCCTATTATTGTGGAGTATGCAAAACAATAGGAAAAAGGCACGGACAGCTAAAAAGGATGACTTTAACCTATGATGCTGCATTTCTAGCCATGCTTATGTGTTCAATCCTTAAAATTGATACAAAGATGACAAGGGAACGTTGTATTGTACATCCTTTGAAAAAAAGCTTTGTCACTTGTAATGAAATAATAGATTATTCTTCCGACATAAATATAATATTGGCGTATAATAATATTAAAGATAAGTGGGAGGATGACAGTTCAAAAGTTGCTTTAGCCGGAATGGCTGCTCTGAAGAGGACATATAAAAAGTTGGCGGTAATTTACTCTGAGAAATGTGCTATAATAGAGCAAAGGCTAAAAGAACTGGCTCAGCTTGAAAAGGCAGTATGTACGTCGGTAGATGCGGCGGCAGAACCTTTCGCCAAGCTGATGGAAGAGGTACTTGATTATGAAAAGCTTGACGATCAAACCAGACAAATATTAAGATGGTTGGGGTACAATTTAGGTAAATGGATTTATCTTATAGATGCCTTTGATGATCTTGAGGACGATCTGAAGAAATCCAGCTACAATCCATTTTTGCTGCATTTCGAATTTGATAGTAGCAGCGAGGATATTCCCGCTTTCAAAAATCGAATAAAAAGCCAGGTTGAGTTTACTTTATTGTATTGTTTGAGGGAAGCATCCAAAGCTTTTGAACTGCTGGATGCTAAAGAAAACAAAGGTATTTTGGAAAATATCATATACATTGGTATGTTAAGCAAAACAGATAAAATTTTATGCCAGAGGAGTTGTGGTAATTGTGAAAAATCCGTATGAGGTACTCGGAATAAATGAAGGTGCGTCAGAAGAAGAAATTAAAAAGGCGTACAGGGAGCAGGTAAAAAAATATCATCCTGATCAATATCAGGATAATCCCCTTTCAAAATTGGCGGAAGATAAGCTGAGAGAGGTTAATGAAGCCTATGAGTATCTTACGGGCAAAGGGCAGTCTGCCAAAACCAGTAACGGCTGGAGCGGAAGAAGCAATTATCCGGGAGGGAAGAGCAGTACTGGGGCAGGACAGAGCTACGGTGACAACAGCTTCAGACAGGTAAGAATGTATATAAACAGCGGAAACATCGCTGCCGCCGAGGCAATGCTCGATAGTATTCCGGATAAAACCGCAGAATGGTTCTATCTTAGAGGTCTGATATTTATGAAAAAAGGCTGGTATAATGAGGCAATGATGAATATACGCCAGGCTTGCAACATGGACCCATCAAATTATGAATACAGGGACGCTCTGAACAGAATGAATTCAAACAACAACATGTACCGTGGAAATGCAAATAACCGTGGCTACGGGGCAGGGCCAAGCTTTTGTGATATGTGTATGTGTGCCTGGTGCTCAGATTCCTTGTGTGAATGTTGCGGCGGTGACCTGATCGGCTGCTGCTAAGGGAAAGGAAATGATTGAGTTATTATGATTTCGTGCAGTTAAATGCCGGGAACTGATAGTAAATTGACTTGCGATATAGAACGGGTTCGGAGGATTTGTACTAAATGAACAATGGCTCGAGAGTAAAAAGAATTACGCTGAGCGGTATACTTCTTGCGTTTACAGTAATATGTGTTTTTCTTGCAGCGGTGCTTCCCACAAGCAAGCTGTCTTTATATGCCCTAAGCTCACTTTTTATGTCTGTAATATTAATTGAGTTCGGCACAAAGGCCGGATGGGCGTTTTATCTGGCATCAGCCATATTGTCTGCTTTACTGGTGCCAAGGCTTGAAGTAATTCCTTTTGTAGTTTTTTTCGGTATATACGGGCTGATAAAGCTCTATATTGAAAGGCTTAACAGCAGAATTACAGAGTATATTTTGAAGCTCGCTTATTTTAATATCTGCCTTATTTTAGGTCTTTTCTTCTTAAAGGAGATTATTTTGAACGGTGTTAATCTGTCTGCACCAGTTTACATAGTTGCTGCTGTGTTGGAGGTCGTATTTGTGGTATATGACTATATATATACCCTGTTTATCAGATTTTACGGCACACAGCTGAAGCAAAGGTTAAGGCTTTAGATCAGGGAATAGAGAAATAATTTGAAAACCGGCGTTTTGTATATTACAATATCTGTAAATATACACATGCTAACACCTGGATTACCGGGGGAGGTAAAAAATGTCGTCAGCGTTTTCATATTCCATTGCTGTTTTTATAATTATACTTATAGCAGGCTGCGCCGTTAATTTGCTGGTGCAGCATTATATTTTCCAGTTACTGGGCATTGCTTTCTTCTTTACATATATAATTATCAATTCGGCTATATTTCTAGAGAGTACATACGATGCGGTCTTTACAGATTTATTCTATAGGTCGCTGCCTTCTCTTTTCGGGATATCAGCATGTCTGATAAGTATGACACTGGGCTTTTGGATATTTCCATCAATAAGAAGTAAATTCAAGGATTAACTTAAAAGGACTTACAATAAAATATTTTGCGGTAGCTGCCGGGCTTGTGCTATAATTAAAATGTTTGCGAAATGGAATATTTATAAATTATTTCCTGAGGACATTAAGAATTAATAACATGCCCGTTTTTTATTGCTCACTCTGTCTTTGTCCCCGGATAACTATAAAAAAAGTGACGGCTAAACGGCAATAAAACGGTAAAGTCGGTGAAGACGTTTTGCCTGTCGGAAATGGAGACCTTTATGAATGAAAAAGTAAAAGATATTGCTGTCAGAATCAAGGGCTTAAGATTGTTGGCCGGAAACACACAGGAAGAGGTGGCAAAGGCTGTAGGACTGAAAATAGATGAGTATGTAAGATATGAAGATGCACTGGATGATATCCCGGTGAGTATTTTGTATGAGCTAGCAGATTATTATAATGTTGATATGACTGAAATATTGACTGGAACCTCACCAAAACTCCATGATATTTGTTTTGTTAAAAAGGGCGAGGGGTTGAAGGTTGAAAGGTACGACCAATACAGTTTTGAAAGTCTGGCTTACAAGTATTCCAACAGAAAGATCGAACCGATGTATGTCGTTCTCGATCCTAACAGCAGTCCTGACATGGTTTCACATAAGGGACAGGAATTTAACTACTGTCTGGAAGGCAGGATGAGGGTAGTTGTGGGTAAAGAAGTGTTTGACATGGCATCTGGGGACTCACTGTATTATAATTCTACTATTCCGCATAAAATGGTTGCCCTTGATGGCAAGGAAGCTAAGTTCCTGACAGTGATTCTTCTGTAACCATACAGTATGATAAGAGAATTAACGACAGCTAAGTAAATACTAGCAGTATCGGCAACTGTTAATTTTAAATAGATATGTATCATATCAGAAAGAATAAATACTGGAGGATTTATATATGAGCTTGGATATAAAGTACCTGGAAAAATCAGAGTTTACATCCTATGAGGATTTTTGCGAAAACTTTAAACTTAACGTTCCTGACAATTTTAATTTTGCCTATGACATAATTGATGAATATGCTAACACTGAACCGGACAGACCGGCACTTGTATGGTGTGACGATAACGGTGGTGAGAGGAGGTTTACCTTTAAAGAGCTGAAATTCTGGTCCGATAAAACCGCGAATTATCTTAAGGCAAAGGGAATTGGTAAGGGCGATAAGGTCATGTTTATTCTTAGAAGAAGATATGAATTTTATTTTTTTGCCTTTGCTGCCATGAAAATTGGAGCAATTTTTATTCCTTCAACAAATCAGCTTATGAAGAAGGATATAGTTTATAGAAATAATGCTGCCGGGGTAAAGGCCATAATTGCTTTCTCCGACAAGGAAGTAATCGAACACGTTAACAGCGCAGCAAAGAAATCACCAACTGTAAGTACATATATCATGGTTGGGGGTTCCAGCGGAGACTGGATGGATTACGACAATGAAATTAAAGATATACCCGAGGCTTGGACCAGGCCTCAAGGAGCATACAATACATATAATAACGATCTGATGATTATTTATTTTACTTCAGGGACTACCAGTATGCCAAAAATGGCTATGCATGACTTTACATATCCACTGGGACATATTGTAACTGCAAAGTACTGGCAGAGGGTTCAGGAAAAAGGACTCCACCTTACAGTTGCAGATTCGGGCTGGGCAAAGTTTGCCTGGGGAAAGCTCTTCGGACAATGGATATCCGGTGCTGTTCAGTTTCTTTATGATATGGACAGGTTTGATCCCTGCAAACTTTTGGAAAAGATTGAGAAGTACCAGATTAAGACATTCTGCGCTCCACCTACAATTTACAGATTTATGCTGCAAAATGATATAACAAAGTATGACTTGTCGTCTCTGGTACATTGCTCAACAGCCGGAGAACCGTTAAATCCTGAGATATTCAACAGGTTTAAAAAGCTGACTGGGCTGGAAATATTAAATGGCTTCGGACAGACAGAGACAACGGTTATCGTCGCAAACTATGAGTGGCTTAAGGTAGACCCGGGAGCTATGGGAATGCCCAATCCCGCTTACAATATTGATGTTGTCGACGAAAACAATAAGTCCTGTCCTGTGGGTGAAGAAGGCGAACTTGTTATAAGAGGTGTAGATTCAAATAAACCCTCGGGACTCTTTTGCGGGTATTATAAAGACCCTGAGGCTACTGCAAAGGTATGGTATGACGATACCTACCATACCGGCGACGTCGTATACAAGGATGAGCACGGCTTCCTCTGGTTCGTAGGCAGAAATGACGATGTTATAAAGGCTTCAGGATACAGAATCAGTCCTTTTGAAGTTGAGAGTGCTCTGATCGAGCATCCTGCTGTTGTAGAATGTGCTGTAACTGGTGCGCCGGATGCAGTAAGGGGAACAGTTGTAAAAGCAACGGTAATTCTGGCTAAAGGCTATGAACCTATCGAAGAATTGAAAAAGGAAATACAAAATTACGTAAAAAATAATACTGCGCCATATAAATATCCACGTATAATTGAGTTTGTTGATGAATTGCCGAAAACAATTAGTGGTAAGATAAAAAGAGCGCAGCTCAGACATGATGATCGCAGGAAATTTGAGTCTACATAATAGAAGAGTCCGGTTTCCTGTACAGGAAAGGTAAGCGTCTGCTATGAATGAGAAAACACTAAGAGTACTTGAATATGAAAAGATAATAGATAAATTGAAGGCATTAACTGCTTCTGAATTGGGAAGAGAGCTTGTTGAGGAACTTTCACCCCAGACTGATTTTAATACCGTAGAAAAAATGATCTCTGAGACCAACGATGGAGTGGGGTGTATTGTAAGACGTGGTTCGCCGCCGCTTGGAGGAATACACGATATCAGAGCAAGTTTGAAGAGACTTGATCTTGGCGGAATTCTCAATGCCGGAGAGCTCCTTAAGATTGGAGGAGTACTTCGTGCAGCCAGAAGACTGAAGGGCTATATAAATGACAAGCTGGATGAGAATAGTGAGAGCATAGTTAAAGAACTGATATCTTGTCTGGAATCAAACCAGAGGCTGGAACAAAAAATAGATTTGTGTATTGTCAACGAGGAGGAAATTGCTGATAACGCAAGTCCTGCTCTAAACACCATAAGACGTCAGATAAAGGATCAGCAAGCCTCGATAAAGAACAAGCTCAATGACCTGATTCGTTCATCAAAATATCAGAAATACATCCAGGAATCTGTAGTAACCCTGAGAGGTGACAGATATGTTATACCTGTGAAACAGGAACATAGAAATGACATCCCTGGCTTGGTGCATGATGCCTCCTCCAGCGGAGCCACCCTGTTTGTTGAACCGATGGGAGTTGTGGAAGCCAATAATGCCATCAAGCAGCTCAAAATTAAGGAGCAGGCTGAAATAGAGAGAATACTTGCTGAACTATCTCAGGAAGCCTCTCTGCTATTGCCACAGTTGAATGCAAATATGAGCATTATGGCAAGGCTTGATTTTATTTTTGCTAAAGCAAAGTTGGCCACCGACCTTAATGGCATTTGTCCAAAAATAAATCAAGATGGTAAGATTACTATCAAAAAGGGAAGGCATCCTCTGCTGGACCCGAAAACAGTAGTTCCGATAGATTTCTGGATTGGAGAAAAATTCAGTTCTCTTATAGTCACAGGGCCAAATACCGGCGGAAAGACTGTTTCACTTAAAACAGTCGGACTGTTTACACTGATGATGCAAAGTGGTTTGCTGGTTCCTGCAAATGAAGGAACTGAAATGAGCGTATTTGAAAGAATTTATGCTGACATAGGCGATGAACAGAGCATAGAGCAAAGTCTCAGTACCTTTTCTTCACATATGAAAAACATTGTGGAAATTCTTAAAAATGTAAATGGCAGGTCACTGGTATTGTTTGATGAGCTTGGAGCAGGTACAGATCCGACCGAGGGGGCTGCCCTTGCTATGTCCATATTGGAGTGCCTGCATCAGATGGGGGCGACAACACTTGCAACCACCCACTATGCAGAGTTAAAGGTCTATGCTATTTCTACGGCAGGAGTTGAAAATGCATCCTGTGAATTTGACGTTGAAACACTGAGACCCACCTATAAGCTGCTTATAGGTGTACCCGGCAAAAGCAATGCCTTTGCCATTTCAAAGAGATTGGGACTGACAGATGATATAATTGAAAGGTCCAAAGAATTCCTTTCCCAGGAGGATATCAGATTTGAGGATATTCTCCTGAGTATAGAAAAGAACCGCAGTGAAGCTGAGAGGGAAAAAATGAGAGCTGAGAGCTATAGACTCGAGGCTGAAAGATTGAAAAGGGACCTTGAAGCTCAGAAGGGAAGGCTTGAAGCACAGAAGGAAAGCGAACTCCGAAAGGCTAGAGAAGAGGCCAGACGTATACTTGTTGATTCCAAAAGACAGGCAGAGGAACTTGTTTCTGAAATGAAGAGATTGGCCAAGGAACAGGAGGAAGCAGAGGTCAGACGACAGACAGAGGAACTCCGTCTGAAGCTCAACAAAAGTATAAGCGGTCTGGATGACTCTCTGGTTGAAGCCATAATGCCCAAGAAGGGACTGGTTAAGCCTCCTAAGAACCTGAAACCCGGAGATTCTGTGCTTATAGTAAATTTGAATCAGAAGGGTACAGTGCTTTCAACTCCAGATAAGAATGGAGAGTGCCAGGTACAGGCAGGAATCATTAAGATAAATGTTCATTTATCGAATTTAAAGCTTATAGATGAGCAGAAGCTTCAGCTTCAGAAAACAGGTATGGGCAAAATTGGCGTTTCCAAAGCTCAGAGCATGTCTACTGAAATTGATCTAAGGGGAATGCTGCTGGATGAGGCTATTGAGGTAGTTGATAAGTATCTGGATGATGCCAGCATAGCAGGCTTAGGCATGGTAACATTGGTGCACGGAAAAGGCACCGGGGCACTAAGAACCGGCCTGCAGAAGCATTTGAAGCATAACCCTCATATAAAGAGCTTCAGACTTGGGAAGTTGGGTGAAGGAGAAAGCGGAGTAACCATAGTTGAATTGAAATGATGTGAAATGTGCATATCCCAGGTATCCTTATAGGGAGGCAGTGAGAAATTTCTTTGCTGATAATATGTAAACTTGCCTTATAACTGCTTTAAATCATCAAAAATTACTGTAAATATGCACGGTTGACAATTAAGGTTCATTTTATTAGAATTAGTAGGGGTTTTTTTCTCAAAAAATAAACCCCTACCGAGAGTATGTCGAGGAATTTAAGTAGACATATTTAAGTGATGATTTAATAAGGTTTTTACTGAATAGATTGAAGCATGCCGATAAATAACCGTATTTTTGAAAGTATTTTGTTACATTCTATTTGGATATTAATAAAGGTAATTATTTAATGTAAATGAAGGAGAATATTTGTGGATATAAGGAAGGATATTAGAAATATCGCAATAATAGCCCACGTTGACCATGGTAAGACCACACTTGTTGATGCCATGCTTAGACAGAGCGGAATTTTCAGAGAGAATGAAGCAGTAGCCGAGAGAGTTATGGACTCAAACGATCTGGAAAAGGAAAGAGGAATAACTATCCTCGCCAAGAATACAGCAGTAAATTATAACGGCATTAAAATTAATATTGTTGACACTCCGGGCCACGCTGATTTCGGTGGAGAGGTGGAACGCGTACTGAAAATGGTTGACGGTGTTCTGTTGTTGGTTGATGCTTTTGAAGGTTCTATGCCTCAGACTCGTTTCGTACTTAAAAAGGCTCTTTCCTTGAATCTGAAGCCTATTGTTGTCGTTAACAAAATCGACAGACCTGAAGCAAGACCCGATGAAGTTGTAGATGAAATAATTGA
>JAEYWA010000078.1 GCA_023431385.1 Bacillota bacterium
TTGGAATCAATATCCCTTTCTTACATTTGGGGCAGACTACTTCTTGAGATTTAATTAGTTTTACTGCAAGGTCTCTAGTTAAATTTGTATTGTTCGACATTATTTTTAATCCTTTTTACTTTTCCTCACCAACAATTATATCACAGGTTAATTTAACTATATCACTGAAATACATGGTTAAACAAAAAAGAAGCATATCCTTCTGATTTTAACTCAGATAAGATATACTTCTTAATCTTTTACATGATGTATACTTCATGCTATGTTTCTTTAAGCCTATGTTGTAAGTCATACTTTAATTCTCATAAAAAATTGTCAATCAATGATTCCTCATCCTATCCGGTTCATTATATTATGCTTCAAACATCATACAATCAATATAGAAGTCATTGAAATCCTTTGAACTTGATAATTCAACGTATTTAATCTTCTTGCTGATGGAATTTGCCTGGGACAGGCAATCTTGCGACAGGAGTCCTTCAATGGCTCCCTGTCCGGCAGCATTACCTACGGCCTGTATTCTGCCTCTTAATTCAGAAGGAATAAGTCCGATATTTAGTGCGCTGTCAATATTGATATACGTACCAAAGCCACCGGCAAGATATACATTCTTTATGTCAGTAAAACTAATGCCCGATTGCTTTACAAGAACATTAATACCTGCTGCAATTGCTGCTTTAGCGTTTTGAAGCTCACGGATATCCTTCTGAGTAATAGCAATGTCACCTTCAATAACAAAAGCACTCATTTTATCTATTACTGCAATATTTTCTAAAATACCGGACATTTCCGGTGATTTCGGTTCCCATTCATCATCTATCCTGCCAGTTTCATCTATTATCCCAATATCAAGCATCTGCGCAACCCCATCCACTATCCCTGTTCCACAAATTCCAACCGGACTCACATCCCCTATAGTCGTATACTTGATACCCGACTGAAGGGAAATACTGTTTATCGCTCCCTTGACACTTCCTATTCCATTTCTAATGTTAGCACCTTCAAAAGCCGGACCTGCCGCCGAAGAGCATGCATATAAATTATCCTTGTTGCCCAGCACAATCTCTCCATTTGTACCAATATCAATAAGAAGAGCTATTTCTTCCTGCTGGTACATACCAGTAGAAAGCACCGCAGCTACTGTGTCTGCACCAATGTATGCCGATACAGACGGAAGTATACAGGCAATTCCAAACGAATTTATGTCAATACCAAGCTCTTTTGCATTAACAGTTATCATGGATGTTACGGCTGGGATAAAAGGAGCTGCAGCAATATTCTTTGCCGGTACCTTCAGTAGGAAATGCTGCATTGTAGTATTGCCTACCAGAGTAATTGCATATATGCTTGTCCTTGAAATATTTGCTTCCACACACATTGCTTCAATGCAGTTGTTTAACCCATTGATTATTAGTGCTTGCATTTCCCCTAACCCGGCTTCTACCTCAATTGAATGTTTGATTCTGGAAATTACATCGGCACCGAATATCTTTTGAGGATTAAGAGCAGATTGTACTGATAGCCTTTCTCCATTTGATAAATCAATAAGGTATGCAGCAATAGTAGTTGTACCAATGTCCACAGCAACACCAAATTGACTTTTAAGGGTATCACCAGCTTCTACTCCCAATAAACGGGTTCCCGCTTTTATTAATGAAACATTGTAATCTTCCTGCCTTATTATTTCAGGTATCATTCTAATTAGCTGCAAATTAGGAGTTCCAATCTCCAAATCATCACCGATAACCCTTTCAAAATCCGCTGTCTGACATGACAGACCAGGCTTTTCAAGAGTAAGCTTCTCCTTTGTAACAATAGGCAAAATTGCTATGTTTCTCTGTCTGCCTTCAGTTACAATTTGTGCCTGCATATTAACGTCTTCTATAATAACTTCCATATCTGACTGAACATTATAGCTGCACGATAGCCTGTAGCCAGCCTCAATCGCACTAGCTCCAAGTATTTTCATCTCATTTGAGGACGCAGCAGGTAAAGCCTCTGACACAATTCTGACCTTGCATTTACCACAGGTGCCATTTCCATTACAAGGTGAATTAACAGTAATATTGGCTTCTCTGAGCAGCTTCAATAAATTCTGACCCGTTTCTGCCACAATTTTATATATTTCTCCATTTGTTTTTACTGTAAGCTTTGGCATATTATCTCCAATCTACGTGCATAGCACGTACACAAATAATTATGAAAAGACACGAAGTGGCTTTTCGTTGCGTGAAATTAGTGATGATTTACCAATAATTTCACGCTAACAACCTCTTTCTCTATTCTTGAGGTACATATTGTTCAATACTGGCGTCGGTAAAGCTCCCCATCTGAGTGTAGGCGGCTATTGCAGCATCAATAAGCTGATAACCTAAGGCTGCTCCTGTTCCCTCTCCAAGTCTCATACCCAGATTTAGCATAGGCTCCATATTAAGAGCCTTCATAACAGACGCAGTACCAGGCTCAGCCGATCCATGAGATGGCAGCATGTAATCCCTTGCACCAGGATGTATCCGTGCTGCTAATAACGCAGCAACAGCAGAAATAAAACCATCAATAACAATAGGAATTCTGTATAGGGCCGCCCCTAAAAAGCAACCGGTCAACCCGGCAATATCAAAGCCTCCAACTTTTGAAAGAACATCGATGGGATCACTGGGGTTAGGTTGATTTATTTGAATTGACCGTTTAATAACATCGATTTTATTAATATAAGCATCTTTAGATAAACCAGATCCAACACCTACTATGGTATTAACCGGCATACCGGTTAATACCGCTGTAATTGCGCTGCTTGTGGAGGTATTTCCAATACCCATTTCACCAGTTCCAAGAAGATTTATTCCTTCAGACTTCAGGTCTCTTACAATATCTACACCTGTCTGAATAGCTTTTATTGCTTCGTCATGAGTCATTGCAGGACCCTTTGCCATATTCCACGTGCCATTTCTTATTTTTCTGTTTAGTATAGTGGAATATGGTATTTCAGCGTCAACTCCAATGTCCACAACGACTACTCTTGCCCCTGTAAGCCGTGAAAACACATTTATTCCTGTTATTCCACGAGTAAAATTACAGGTTACTGAAGCAGTTACGCTTTTGGGGCAGGAGCTTACGCCCTCCTCAACGACCCCGTTGTCTGCACACATTATGACTGTTGCCTTGTTATCTACTCTAGGTAATGCAGAACCATTTATACCTGCAAGTCTTACCACAATTTCTTCAAGCTTTCCAAGGCTTCCAAGTGGTTTTGTAAGGCTATCCAATCTCATTTGCGCAGCCTTCATCGATTCTATATCAAGAGGTACTATTTTTCTTATTAATTCATCCAGCATTTAAATCAACCTCAATTTTTTATTTTTTTACTATTCCTTTGTAATTATTTCATCATCGTAGGATGCTTTAACTACTGCCCCAGGAGGAAATATTAATACTTCATTCTCATTAAATTCACCATTCAATATATTTTTCATTAGCGTATTACTTCCCTCAATTTCTACGAAACCCCAATTGAAGAATTCCGATGAACTCTTTGTGAATTCTCTATAATACTCATTATTCTGGAAACAGTCCCAAGAAATAAACCCGGCATTTTTATACTCCTTCATCCAGTTTTGCTCCATCTCCATAAGAAATTCAGCATTATCTTCGCCATATCTCTGTGTATAATCGTTAAGCAGTGCATTATATTTGAGTTCACTGGGCTGCCAGCCTCTCTCTATCCAGCCGCTGGAAAACCAGTAGGTTCCCGGGTGCTCGTTAAAGTAGCTTCTGTATTTCTCCTTGGACCCCATAAGAAGGGTTATACAGTCATGAGCTTTAGGGATTATCATAGGTACTGTTTTACTTGTAAGTCCAACAATACCATTACTGCACAACCCGTAGCCGAGAATAATGTAATCATAACTTGGACAGGTATTATAATAGTTATAAGGAAACTCGCCATTGGCCTTGTCTATTTCAGCCTGAACTCCTTCTCTTAACTTATCCGGGGTGTTGTGTAGCCCTTGATTTAAAAATGCTACATCAATATAATGCTTTGATTGACTTGCCAGAAAAGATATCTCTCTATTTAAAACATCACATGCTATAATCTTAAGCTTTAACATATTAACCTCCATTTCTAACATGCGGTAAATGAAATGTATATTAAATATATCAAATTATGTGTATTTAATGTAGAAATAATTTTTGAAAATATATAATTTTTTTTGCATAAAAAATTTCTATGTTTTTTAATCCTTATTAACTTTATAGGATTACTAATTTATTCTAAAAACCTCAAAAATATTCAAGAATTCAATAAGCAATATCTTTTATAATCTAACTAAATCAAAAAATTAAAGGAGTGTATTGACATGATATTTAACAAATTAGCCTATGAAAATGTTAATGATTTTATTTATGGTGTATCTCAAAAGCCTGTTGTATGTAAGAATGGTCTAGTGATTGGCGGAGGTACTATTTACCCCGAATTAAACTTTACTCTCCCTACCATGCTGATTAATAAAGACAGCATGCCTGATGTTATCAAAGAATATAAAGCTATTATTGAAGATGCCTGCAAACGAGCAAAGGAATTATATATTCCAGGATTAGTTGTGGAGGTTGAACTCTTGCCTCCCACTACCTACAACCCTGAGTGGGGAATCGAAATAACCAAAGCTGTAAGAGAAACCATGTATGAGTATGAGGCAAAGCATGGGTTGAAAAGTGCTCTTAGAATTACGCCGGTCGATATTCGGGAGGACAGAAAATCTCCTCATATGTGGCATGGAAGTCATTGGGATTCTATAATGGAAACCTTTGAAGGCTGCGCCAAAGCAGGAGCAGATTTGCTTGCAATTGAGTCTATAGGCGGTAAGGATATGCATGATGAAGCTATGATGTTCTGCGAAATTGACAAATCCTTATTTTCACTTGGTGTGTTGGGTGCTATGGATATGTCCAGACTCTGGAAAGAAATAAAAGGAATTGCTGATAGAACCGGAACGATTGCAGCAGGTGACTCTGCCTGTGGATTTGCAAATACAGTAATGGTACTTGCAGATAGAGGCTTTGTTCCAAAAATCTTTGCTGCCGTTGTCAGGGTAATTTCATCTGTAAGAAGCTTAGTCGCTATTGAAGAGGGAGCCGTTGGGCCTCACAAGGATTGCGGATATGAGGGAATATACGTAAAGGCTATAACCGGAACTCCAATATCTATGGAGGGTAAATCAAGTGCATGTGCTCATTTGAGCCCAGTTGGAAATATAGCAGCCTGCGTAGCTGACCTGTGGAGTAATGAATCAGTTCAGAACATAAAACTACTTGGCGGAATGGCTCCGACAGTGTCTATGGAGCAATTGGCGTACGACTGTAGATTAATGAATACAGCAGCAGAATCAGGTAAGCAAAACGCTTTATTACTCAGAGATTGGTTGTGCGAGTCTGATAGCAAATATGATCCGCAAGCATATGTTTTGAGACCTGATGTAGCCATAGAAATTTCCAGAGAGATTATCAAAAAGGATACTCCTTTCGAACGCTCCAAAGCTGCGGCAATTGCAACCATTGATATTCTGAACAAGGCTGTTGCCAGTAACAAAGTTCAAATTAGTGAAAGGGAGCGTCAATGGTTGCCTACAATGCAGAAACAGGTTGAGGCTATCCCTGATGACTCTGAAAAGTTTATTGCAGAAATGCTGGAAAGAGATGAGTCAGGCAAGATGGATCCTAAGAAATATGACCTTTAAACCCTGTTAATCTTACTTTTCAACTTATCAAGCTGTACTGATTTAGTCCAGCTTGATAAGTTAAATTTATAAATGCAAATTATATCATAAAGTTTACCATAAAGTTTTCTATAAAGTTTACAATACAGTTTACTAAAAATTAAAAGGATGGGTGTCAAATGATTAAAGTTAATGTTGTTTCAGGCTTTCTCGGTGCAGGGAAAACAACACTTATAAAATACTTAGCCGCTGCATTAACAGAAAATAATGAAAAAGTAGTAATTGTGGAAAATGAATTCGGTCAAATAGGGATAGATGGCAAACTACTTGAACTTGAAGGGCTGGCTGTCTATGAGATATCAAGTGGTTGTATATGCTGTACTCTAAAGAATGATTTTACCAGCACTCTCCTCCACATTGCAGATGTTATTTGCCCTGATAGAGTACTTATAGAGCCTTCTGGAATTTTCGTGTTAAGTGAGATATACGATATATTTACAAATCCTCAAATAATGTCTCGCCTAACCTTATGCTCGGCACTTACTGTAATTGATGGTATAAAATTTCTTAAACAAAGAAATCATTATGGATATTTCTTTGAAAACCAGATAAATTACGCTGATAAACTGTTACTAAGTAAAACAAAGGATATTCCAGAAATTACGCTGTTAAGCATAATCGAGGATTTACAGAATATTAATCCAAAAGTTGAAATTATCTCAGACGAATGGACAGCCATGAGCAAAAATGACTTTTTAGCTCTGTTATCTTCTCAAAACTCAACACTTACACTTAATGAATCACTGTTCAATAAAAATTTATATACTAAGAACACAACTGCATATAAAAGACATGGTAAGCACAATTTCATGGCCTTTGGCTTATCGGGACCTTTCAGATGTTCTGAAACCAAACTGGACGACATGCTATCTACCCTAACCCTTGGTTCTTTTGGAAGCTTAATAAGAGCTAAGGGACATGTTGATAGTGAAGATGGCACTTTGGAATTCAACTATGTGGATGGCACATATGAAATAAACCAAATCGCCGGGGAAATTGAGCCTTCTGTATGTTTTATTGGTGAAGAGTTGGATAAAACAGGTATAACGGCGTTGTTTGTAAAATAACCTTTATCCCTGACCTCTGGTTGCTCTGTATTTACCCGGAGTAATGCCAACCTCTTTCTTAAATACTTTTGTAAAATAACTCTGATCATCAAAACCAACTAAGGTTGATATATCAGATAAGGGTATGGTGTTATTCATCAAAAGACTTTTACTTGCATTTATCCTAACTTTGTTTACATAGGCAACAAAAGTGCATTTCATCTCGCTTTTGAATATTTTACTAAAATATGATGGATTTAAAAATACATGATTAGCAACCTCTTCAAGGGTTATTTGCTCAATATAATTTCTTTTTATATAATCCAAAGCTTTATAAATAGTGTCCTTATGCCTTATATCGGCAAGATTGAAAACACAGTCAGTAAATCTGGCCATTATTTTAGACAACCAAAAGGTAAGGTCCTCAACAGTTTTATATTGATAAATTTCAGAAAGGTATTTGAAATTCAAGCCGAATATCTCTTCAATATTTGCACCGCCTTCTACAGCAGCTCTTGAAAGCAATACTATAAGTTCAAGGCTTCTAGCCCGTATGATCTCAAAATCATTACCTGAGGAAAAAAATACATATCCAAGTATTTCATTCAATATTTTTTGTGACTCATGCTTATCACCAAGAGCTATTTTTGAGAGCAATGCTTTTTCCTTTTCGAATGGATAGCTGGAATAATCATTGTTCTTTTTTTCAATGGACTTCATATAGTGTATCCATTGTGATATGTTTGACTGAATCTCATCAGACTCATTTTTCTGCTCATGCTTTAAACCATTGCGTTCAGAAATGTTATCTGCGAGAATGGCCAGGAGTTCAGATAAGTTATTTACTCTTTCAGGCTCTATTATAGGAACTTTGTTAATATACTCATTAAGCTCGGAGACTTGCTCGTCGTTCAGACCGTTTTCTTTAATTATATCCTTTAGCATAAATTCGTCCGGGTCAACCATTAAGACAGGCCCACCAATAAACGCTCCGTATAATGTATCATTATCAGTAATAGGTGCTGCCCAATGAACAAAGCCCATAGGACAGAAAAACACATATTTTCCTCCAAACCTTTCAGCCTGATAACTTCCATACAGGTGAACACTGGAGCATTTTGAGGGTTTATTTGTGGTATCCTGAATCTTCTTACACAAGTGACACAGTTCCGAATTTCTGCTGAAATTGTAGATGGACCGACCTTTGGAATCAATAATGAAACTTTCAATAC
Source organism: Bacillota bacterium (assembly GCA_023431385.1). Taxonomy (GTDB): domain Bacteria; phylum Bacillota; class Clostridia; order Acetivibrionales; family DSM-1351; genus Ruminiclostridium. The sequence goes on from JAEYWA010000078.1 coordinate 8,053, forward strand.
CGGTAGAATGACTATAGGCTTTTATACTTTTTATTGCCTTATCTAAATTAAAAACATTTTCATTTGTGTCTTTAAATAGCATCCTCATGATAAAGTTCTGCCCCCTACTCCGATTATATTCATCTAATTTTCTGTAACTATAAATTCACCAACTCAATCCAAGAATGCTGTTCTTACTATAATTGTACTCTATAAATGCGGATTAGTAAAAGTCAATTCATGTAAAACACATTTAAAAAACTCGAAGCGGAACTCCAAAGTACTTCTTGGAGTTCCGCTTTTAGTAATATAATCTTCATTTGCTTGTCGCTTAGTTTTGTGCACACACTTTTGCAGCTGCATCAGCAGCTGAAGCTGCATCAGAGGTGTAGATGTCCGCTGATACCTTTTCACAGAAGCTCTGTGTTACAGGAGCACCACCAATCATAATGGTTACCTTGTCACGAATTCCAGCATTTACAGCTGCCTTTATTACATTTTCAATTTCTCCCATGGTTGTTGTTAAAAGAGCTGAACAAGCAATTATCTGTGCATTTTCCTGAATAGCCATCTCAATAAATTTTTCAGCTGGAACGTCAACGCCAATGTCTATAACCTCTAAGCCTTTTCCTTCCATCATCATTCTAACGAGGTTTTTTCCTATATCATGTAAATCCCCTGCAACAGTACCAAGAATAACCTTACCTGCAGACTTAACACCACTTGAAGCAAGTAAAGGCTTAAGTATCTCAGTTCCTGCATTCATAGCTCTGGCAGCTATAAGCACATCTGGTACATAAACCTCATCCTTTTTAAATTTTTCACCAATTATACCCATACCCTTTAAAAGGCCTTCTTTTAAAATTGCTTCAGCGCTATTGCCTTCAGCAATCGCTTGATTAACCAGTTCTTTTACAATCTTTGCTTTACCAATCTGTAAATTTTCAGAAATTTCATTTAATATACTCATATTCATCCTCCATTATATATTATTTAGATATAAGCAACTTTTCTATTCTTATTTTATTACATGCATCATTTTATGTATTGCAATTATTTGATATTTTTTGTACATTTTTAATGAATATTCTACTTAATTATGTATTCAAAAATAGTAAAATAATCATATTTTAACTCCTATCTTTATACAAATTCTTAATATTTAACTTAATAAAATACTTACCAATAATCACAAAAATGTCATACAAATTAAAGGTGGCATTCTATAAAATGATGATAAAGAAGCATATGATAAAATATTTTTTGTCGCAAATAGCGGCTCATGGAGGTTATATTTATGAAACTAAATATGAAAAACTGGCTTAATGAATTACTTGAAGCTGACGTAAAAAAGGCTATGCCTGTATTATCCTTCCCTTCTATTAGTCTTATGGGAATAAGTGTTGTTGATCTCATATCAGACAGTGAGAAACAGGCGATAGGTATGAAGCTTATCGCAGATAAATGTGATACTGCGGCTTCAGTAAGTATGATGGATTTATCAGTTGAAGCTGAGGCCTTTGGTGCTCAAATTAAAGTATCAGGAGATGAGGTTCCTACAGTTATAGGAAAGCTTATTGAGGACGAAGATGATGCTAAAGCGCTTAAGGTGCCTGAAGTTGGAGCTGGTCGTACTGGTTTGTACATCGAGGCAATTGGAAAAGCTACTAAACTAATAGTAGATCGCCCGGTTTTTGCTGGTGCAATTGGTCCTTTCTCCCTTGCCGGCAGACTGATGGACATGACTGACATAATGATTAATTGCCAGGTAGAACCTGATATGGTTCATGAAACTTTAAGAAAAACCACTCAGTTTATTATTGAATATATTAAGGCCTATAAGGCAATAGGAGCTAATGGTGTTGTTCTGGCTGAACCGGCTGCAGGACTTCTCTCACCAAAACTGATTGCTGAGTTTTCATCAAAATATGTTAAGGACATCGTAGATGCAGTTCAGGATGATAACTTTATACTTGTGTATCACAATTGTGGAAATACAATCCCGTTAATTGACTCTATTTTGTCAGTTGGTGCTGCTGCATACCATTTCGGAAATGCAATTAAGATGTCTGAAATGATGAAGCTTATTCCGTCAGATACAATTGCTTTTGGAAATGTGGATCCTGCAAGCCAGTTCAGAAACGGTACTCCTGAATCCATAAGAGAAGCCACCCTTAATATTATGAAGGATTGTTGCCAGCATAAGAATTTTGTTGTTTCCTCAGGTTGTGATGTTCCTCCTCTTTCAAGCTGGGATAACATTAATGCTTTCTTCAGTGCTGTTAAGGAATTTTATAAGGCATAGATATAGTTAAGATTTTCGGTTATATAGAAAATCCTCAAATCTCATATCTAGATTTGAGGATTTTTCTATTTCTTAATCAGTTCAATTATTTTTGACTCCATATTTACAAGGGCTTCTTTTTCAGATATTTCACCAGCTAACACACGAACTATTTCCTTCGGTATAATACTTGTATAAATATTGTTCTTCCATCGGCTTTCATCCAGTATCTCAGGCATATACCTCTTTCTGCTCTGCTCATAGCTTTTGAGTACAACCGACTTCCAGGGTTCAAGATTCTGTAAATCTGTTCTTGTGTAATATTCTTTCCTTAATGTGGATCCACCCAGCAGCGGTAAAGGAATTGAGTTTTGGTTACTGCATGCCCACATTAAGAAATCTTCCGTTTCCCTAATATTTTTACCGTATTTGTTAATACCAAGACTCCACCCCCCCAGTACAGGGGTACCGCCGGGTATCAATGCATATCCGATATTCCCGGCAATTTTTGATTTAGTATAGTTGTTTATGTCGCCTGCATCTGAATCATATAATACAGTCATTGCATACTCACCAGTCTTAAACTCTCCTACCACTTCGTTCCACGAATTTACCTTCTTTGGTGAAGTATATTTATAGCTACTGATAAAATTCTTCAATGCCACTTCCGAGTTGCTGTTATTTATAATAATATTTCCTTTTTCATCAAATACAGAGCTTTCATATGCCCACAAGTGATTTAAAAAACTGATTGCCGTAAAAACATTTTCTCCGCTAACTAAAGCAGCGCCATATTTGACTGGTGAGGATGGATGTATGCTTTTTGTAAAAAACTCTGCCACTATATTAAACTGTGCCCAGGTTTTTGGAGGCGCCAGCTCCTGTCCGTATAGCCTCTTAAACTTTCTTTTTATAGTAGGGTCCTCAAATAAATCTCTCAGATAAAATAATATTTGTGCACCTGACATAAACGGAAAAGCGTACAGTGATTCTACATACATCCCATACCCTTTTAATATGCCATCTATAAATCCGTCAAAATATCTCTTGTTGGACTGTTTTAAATTATCTAAATTCTGAACATATCCACTCTCAACAAGACCCTCCAACCAGGTAATATCCATCATAATCCCATCATAATATTCTGATTTATTTAGAGCTTCTTTATAAAGAACCTCCTCTAATTCAGAATAAGAGAGGAGATCAAAAGTAATTTTCCCACTACTCTCATTTTCGTACACCTTGGCAATCATTTTCAAGCTCCATGAAGATGGACAATCGAACATAGCAAAACGTAAATGTGTTTTGGTTTTTCTTATTCCGTACTTCATTGGAGATATCTTATCACATTCCGCAGATATAACACTTGTGATAGGTTCATGAATTGAAGGATTGGAAATTGCCTCAAGCAGTTGTTCTACCGCCTTCTTTGCTATCTTATTTTGAGATACCGAAATCTGCTCTTCAAAATCACCTTCATCTTCAATCCAACTGCTTTCTTTAAGTACTATAATTGAAATATCCTTTACCCCAAGAGTATCCATAGCTTTTTTTACACCTTGAGCTATTAAGTAATTTCCGGCAATAAGTCCTGTAATATTCGGATTATATAGATATAGCTCGAAAAAAGCCTGAAATCCTCTTTCCTTATTACAATCTACTATTTTAACCAAATCATATCTATTGCAATATTTGTTGTAAATATTCAACAATCTTCCATCGTCCAATAAGTCATATTCCATTATAAGTCCAATATCAGTCAGACCCTGGTCATGAAGTCTCTTTAAAGCTTTTTCAAAGGCTTCTGAATAATCAATTACAATTCTATTTCCCATATAATCAGGGAAATTGCGTCTTGTAATCAGAATTGAAGGCAAATTTCCATTGACATTTGAATAATTAGGTTTTTTTCTTGTCATTGAATACAGAATAATTCCATCAACGCTTTGTTCAATACATCGAGAAATACTCTTCTTTTCAAGTAAGCTATTATTTTTACTAAATTTGATTAAAACACTATAGCCTTCCACAAGAAGGAATCCTTCTACTTCTTTTACAAATTCCGAATACTCAGGTTGTATAATATTAGGAATAATAACTCCTATTAACATACTTTTTGTATTTTTTAGATTTCTTGCATTTGCATCTGGATGATAAGCTAACTCTTCCATCGCTTTTTCAACCCGACTAATCAATTGTTCATTATCGGTTTTTCCATTGAGTACATTTGATACTGTACCAATAGAAACGTTTGCAAGCTTTGCAACTTCTTTGATTGTTGTCAAGTTATCTTACCTCCTTGAAATAGATAAGCTCTGCTCATATGGATTTTATCACATACCTATCAGAATTATCAATGTTTTCATTTTGTGCTTACCAAAAGAATATATAAAAAGAGGATACTTATCAAAATTTTTTCAAAGGATCCTCTTTTATAAAAACCTTTTTATTTTTCGCCATTATACTCTTTAATAGCATTTACCATTGCTACAACATTTTCAGTTGGAACACCCGGCTGAATATTATGAATTGTATTGAATACAAAGCCGCCTTTCTTACCAAATATCTTACAACACTCCAGCACTTCGTCATGAACCTGCTTTGGAGAACCGAAGGGTAATGTTTTTTGTGTATCAACTCCTCCTCCCCAGAAGGTAACCTTATCTCCATAGGAATCCTTCAATAATGCTTTGTCCATGTTTTTAGCTGTCCATTGTACAGGATTTAAAATGTCAAAACCTGCATTAATTATCTCAGGGACCAGCTTGTATATACTTCCACAACAATGCTTAAAGGTTTTCCATGTTGTATTCTCATGAATCCAGTCATTGACTTTTTTATAATATGGTGCATAAACCTCAGTAAATACTTCATTTGAGCAAAAGGGCCCGTTCTGTGTACCAAAATCAGTTCCGCATATATAGGCAACCTGAATTGTTTCGCCTAATACATCATGCATTTTCTTTAAATTCTCTATAGCAAAATGAAGCTGATATTCAAATATCTCATGTAAAACCTCTGGTCTTGAAACAATAGAAACATACCACTCAGTAATATCCCTAAGCCCTTTTGGCTGCTTTAGCTGTGGTCCCGGTACTAATGCAATATCACCAAAAGCTGTACCGCCAAGGTTTCCCATAACTACATCTCCACTGTTTTCAAAACGTGGTCTTTGTACCTTCAACCACTCAAGATCCTCATCGGATATGGGGCCAAATTCTTCAAAATTATCCTTTACATCATATTCATCCTCATCAAACTCCGGAGCACGATTAATATTATCAAAATACACTCCGTTCTTAGGCATACAGCCTGCTGGAGGATATGAGGTATCTCCGCAAGAATAAATATAAGTGTTTCCATTCTTATCTGTGCTGGTAATAAAATCCTCAGCTACCAATACATCCTGTCCCCAGGGCGTCTTCCACTCCTTGAATTTCTCTTTCTGCTTGAATCCAAACATTGTTCCGGCGCCCCATAGAGGAGTGGTCTGTATTCCCATTGCCTCTTTCAAATCATCTTCTACGTATGCCAGCATTTGAACCGGTTCTAAAATTTTGATTGGCTTTTTTTCCAATCCATAGTATTCTCTTAAGCCTTCTACTACTTTACAATGAATACCTGTAGTTGGCATACCACCAATATCTAGAAGTACAGGTCCATCAATATGATTAACTGCAAGTTTTAACTTCTCTTTTCCTGTCATCTGCTTTATCTCCTATCTGATTATTTCTTTTTTGATTGATTGATAATATCAAATACAACTGCTGCTAATAATACCAAACCTTTAATGGCTTTCTGCCAATCGGTTCCTACCCCTATAATTGACATTCCGTTATTAAGAACACCCATTACTAATCCACCAATAATAGCACCAACTATAGTTCCTACTCCTCCGGAAGCTGAAGCTCCTCCTATATAGCATGCAGCAATAGCATCAAGTTCAAACCCGTCTCCGGCAGTAGGACTTGCACAATTTATTCTTGCTGAGTATACAATACCTGCAAAGGCAGCAAGTAAGCCCATATTTACAAAAGCAAGAAATTTTACTCTGCTGGTTTTTATTCCTGATAATGCTGTTGCTTTTTCATTGCCTCCCAATGCATATATATGGCGTCCAATAACTGTTTTTTGTGTTAAAAATGAATATAATAGTGTAAGTATACCAAGAATTATTAAGATTATTGGTGCACCCTTGAACTTAGTGAGCCAGTAAGTTGAAAATAGAATAATGAACACCATGACAAAAATTTTGCTATAAAATAATGCTGAGCTTCCTACTTCAAAACCATATGAGATTTCCTTTTTTCTTCTTTTAATTTGTGAGAATAAATACCAAATTGCAAATACAACACCAATAATAATAGTTGACAGGTTTACTCCCATTCCACCAACATCTGGAATATAAGCCTGTGCTATGAATTGATAGCTGTTTGGGAATGGACCAATTGTTTTACCGTTGGTTACAACCAATGTAATTCCTCTAAAAAACAGCATTCCAGCCAAAGTTGCAATAAAAGCCGGCACCTTTACATATGCTATCCAGAAGCCCTGCCATGCGCCTATAAGTACACCAAGTAAAAGTCCAATAAGCACTGCAAGCCAAACGGGAAATCCGGTATTCCCTACTAAGAGCATACTGGTAACAGCACCTACCAGAGCCATTATAGATCCAACCGACAAATCGATATCTCCGGTCAGAATAATCGGCAGCATTCCGATTGCCAATATCAAAATATACCCATTCTGCATGATTAGCTTTGATATGTTCATAGGTGCCAATAGAACTCCACTGGTCAAAAATTGAAAAAATATAGTAATTGTTACCAGTGCAATAATCATTCCATATTTTTTGAAATCTATTTGAATCTTTCCTCCAACCTTCATGCTGTGACCCTCCTGTTACTCTGAACGATTGCTTTCATAATAAGCTCCTGACTTGCTTCTTCTTTAGTAAATTCATCAATAATTCTGCCTTCATTCATAACATAAATTCTATCGCTAATCCCTAATACCTCAGGCAGTTCAGAAGAAATTACCAAAACACATTTCCCTTGCTGTGCAAGTTCATTAATAATGCTGTAAATCTCATACTTGGCCCCAACATCAATTCCTCTGGTAGGCTCATCTAAAATAAGCAAATCCGGATTTGCATATATCCATCTTGCAAATAGAACCTTTTGTTGATTACCTCCGGATAGGTTGTTTACATTTTGCTGAATACTTGGTGTCTTAATTCCAAGCTTTTTCAAAAACTCTTCAGATATTTTCACTTCTTCATTTTCATTAACGGTTCCATACTTTGATAATTTTTTTAAACTAGGCAGTGATATGTTTATACGAACACTGTCATGTAAAATCAAGCCCAATTCTTTTCTATCTTCAGTTAAATATGCTATTCCATTTTCAATTGCATCAGCTACAGTACTGGTATTAATTTCATTTCCATCCTTGTACACCTTACCCAATACCTTTGATCCATACGATTTGCCAAAAATACTCATTGCAAGCTCTGTTCGTCCTGCGCCCATTAACCCGGCAATTCCTACTACTTCACCCTTGCGAATATTTATATTAACCTTCTCGATAGCAATATCATCCTTATATTCCGGCGAATATACCGTCCAATCTTTTATTTCAAACCTTATATCACCAATAGTTGCTTCTCTTGGCGGGTATAAGTTATTCAGTTCTCGTCCTACCATTCCGCGAATAATTCGTTCTTCTGAGATTTCATCCTTCTGAGCTATTAAAGTTTCAACAGTACTTCCATCTCTTATAACAGTAATATCATCTGCCACCTTTGTGACTTCAGCTAATTTATGGGAAATAATAATCCCGGTTAGGCCATGTTCTTCTTTTAGCCTTATTATTAAATTCAATAACTTTTCGCTTTCTTCATCATTAAGAGCCGCTGTTGGTTCATCAAGAATTAATAATTTTACATCCTTTGATAGAGCCTTGGCGATTTCTACCAACTGCTGCTTTCCAACTCCAATCTGATTAATTAAAGTTTCAGGCTTTTCTTTTAATCCTACAGTTTCCATAAGCTTTATAGCCTTGAATCTGCATTCTTCCCAGTTGATAATTCCTTTTTTACTTCTTTCATTACCCAGAAAAATATTTTCCATAATAGATAATTGGGGAATTAAAGCAAGCTCCTGATGAATAATAACTATTCCCTTTTTTTCGCTATCTCGGATATTTCGAAATTTACATTCAGAATCCTCATACATTATGGTGCCTTCATAATTCCCAAAAGGATATACTCCACTTAACACCTTCATTAATGTTGATTTTCCTGCGCCGTTTTCACCAACAAGTGCATGAATAGTTTTTTTTCTGACCTTGATATTTACATTATCTAAAGCACGGACTCCTGGAAACTCTTTTACGATGTTTTTCATTTCAAGCAAAACTGAATCCATAGCTACCTCCATGATTAACTCTTATTAATGGAAGGTGAGTTGCCCAACTCACCTTCCACCACAAATTGCTTACTTTAATTCAGTTTCATTGTAATAACCTGAATCAACCAGTTTTTCCTTGTAATTATCAACTGTCACTATTATTGGCTCCAATGCATAAGCTGGAACAACCTTAGCTCCATTATTGTAAGTTTTTGTATCGTTGTATTCAGGCACACCACCCTTTACAAATGTATCTGCCATTTTAGCAACAACTTGTGCTAAAGCTCTTGTGTCTTTAAATACTGACATAGATTGCTCAGATGCAATGATGGCCTTTACATTGGCAATGTCACAATCCTGTCCTGTTATTATCGGCATAGGCTGGTCCTTTGTTCCATAGCCTGCAGACTTTAATGCAGATACTGCTCCCATAGCAGTGGAATCATTAGAACATAATACTGCATCAATTTTTTTATCAGTATAGAAAGCTGTCAATATATTATCCATTCTTGCCTGTGCCACATTTGTCTGCCAAGCATCAGTTGCGCACTGTTCTCTGGTTTTTTGACCTGACTGAACTATCAATTTTCCATTGTCAATATATGGTTGGATTTCAGCCATTGCACCAGCCAAGAAGTATGCAGCGTTATCATCATCCAATGAGCCTGCAACTATTTCTATATTGAATGGGCCTTTACCATCTTTAAGGCCGAGTTTTTCAACGATGTATTGTCCCTGTAATGTACCAAC
>JAEYWA010000089.1 GCA_023431385.1 Bacillota bacterium
GAAAGAAAGTTTTTAGGTATTGAACAATTATCTTTAAGAAGTTTAGTAATCGGTTCTCTGGGCTCATGCATTATTACAGCAAGTTCCATGTACGTTGCTCTTAGAATGAGTGCACTACCATGGCCTACCATTTTTGTTGCTGTTCTATCCATGGCTCTTCTCAAGCTATTTGGAAAAACTACAAATAATGAAATAAATGTTACTCAAACAGCAATGTCAGCCGGTGCCATGGTAGCGGGAGGTCTGGCTTTTACCCTTCCAGGGCTTTGGATAATGGGTATTTGGAAGGGATCGGATAATTTCTCCGATAATTTCGTTAAGGTTCTTTTAATTGCTATGGCGGGTATGCTCTTCGGAACTGTAACCTCCTATATCTTAAGGTATAGATTTATTGTTAAAAATGCTCTGCCTTATCCTATAGGCCGGGCGGCAGCAGAAACAATAAAGGTCGGTGATACCGGAGGCAAGAAATCCCTCGTATTATTCGGAACAATGGCTGCCTCAACTTTGTATACCTTCCTAAGAGATCAGCTGAGATATGTTCCTGATGCTTTTATGTTCAAAACCTCCATCGGTATCTGGAACTCACCTATGGCTGTTGGTATGGGCTATATACTGGGGACTCTTTATACAGGTGTCTGGTTCCTTGGCGCTTTGATTACAAATGCCTTCCTTGTTCCCTTCGGTCCAAAACTCGGACTTTTTGCCGATACTGCTTCAGCCAGTGCTTTTGCAACGACTTCAGGTATCGGACTGTTAGTAGGTACAGGGCTTGGAGTAATCTTAGGAATAATAATTTCCGGGATTAAAAAGCTTCTTTCAGCAGCAAAGACTGCTGATTCCGAGACCGATGAAAAAAGCAAAAAGAAATTTTTTGATTACAGCAGAATTCTTATTATTATTGCCACAGCTTTAGCTTTTATATTATCAATAGCAGCAGGTTTATCGGTTATCCCTTCTATTTTGTTAATCATTGGGGTGTTTATAGTTTCTGTAATGGCAGCAACAATTACCGGGCAAACAGGGATAAATCCAATGGAGATATTCGGAATTATTGTGTTATTAGGCATTAGAATCTTTGTTGATATTGATGCAACAGATGCTCTTTTTGTTGCTGCTTGTGTTGCTGTTGCCAGCGGTTTCTCCGGGGACCTTTTTAATGATTATAAAGCAGGTCAGGTCCTTGGAACAAACCCTAAAGCACAGCTGGCATCACAAATAGTCGGCGGTGTTTTTGGAACTGTAGTTGCTGCAATTTCATTATTTGCAATAATAAATCAGTTTGGTGAAGTAGGAACGGGAACCGCTCTTCCGGCAGGACAGGCTGTAGGAGTTACTGCTATGATTAATGGTATTGGAAATCCTTTAGTTTTCGGTATTGCAGCCGCTATAGGTGCAGCACTGTATTTGCTTGGCCTGCCAACAGCAACTCTGGGTATCGGTTTATTCCTCCCCTTTACAATATCCTCTGCTGTTTTCCTGGGAGGTTTAGTACGCTTTGTATCTGATAAACTGCGTAAAAATAAGGCTGACGAAACCGGTAATGTGGCTGCATCAGGTTTACTGGGAGGAGAAGGTATCACAGGAGTTGCAATAGCCCTTGTAAGAATGTTTACGGTATCATAATGGAAGAAATTTGCATCATTTATTAAAACATTAAGGAGTGGTTTTGTGGGTAAGGTTATTGGAATAGATATTGGCGGAAGTACAACAAAAATTGTAGGTTTTGACGGAAATACAATGATTGCCCCGTTACTGGTTCGTGCTAACGATCCCATTGCTTCGGTATATGGCGCATTTGGAAAGTTTCTCAATACTCATTCCTTGAAGATTGAAGATATAGAAAGGGTCATGATTACAGGAGTCGGCTCCTCTTTTTTAAACAACAGACTCTTCGGTATTCCAACAGGAAAAGTAGATGAATTTATGGCAATAGGTCTGGGTGGACTCTTTTTAAGCAATCTTAACAAGGCAATTATCGTAAGCATGGGTACGGGAACAGCGCTTGTAAAAGCTGAAAATAATACAGCTGTCCACTTAGGAGGTACCGGTGTTGGCGGCGGAACACTTTTGGGCTTGTCAAACAGAATGCTCAACGTCCGTCATTTCGATGAGTTAATAGAAGCCGCTAACGGTGGTGATCTTTCCCACGTGGACCTGACCATAGGTGACATTTCCAAGGAAGTTATGGAGACCCTGCCCAGTGAAACCACTGCCTCAAACTTTGGTAAAATAAGCGATTTGGTTACAAAGTCGGACCTTGCCATGGGTATAATAAATCTCGTATTCCAGACCATAGGCATGATAGCAGTTTTCAATACCAGGATTGATAAAATTAAGGATGTCGTTCTGACTGGAAATCTTACCAATGTACCCCAGTCAGAGTACATTTTCAACCGGCTCAGCAAGCTGTATGAGGTCAATTTCCAAACTCCACCCAACGCAGAATACGCTACAGCGGTTGGTGCAGCTATATGCTTTAAGCAGAATGTCCCTTTCAGGGATGTATTGTAATTTAAAACAAAATTATTTTTTATAAATAAGTAAAAAGCCGGTCTGTACCGGCTTTTTACTATATCATATATTCTCGGCGTTTCATGTGAGTTTTTCTTCTCTTTTCATCAGTATCAGGAACAATACAGTTGCTGCCAGCATCACTGCCAACCCGTACAAATTGTATAGTATTCCATAGTTTCCAAAGTTGACAACAACTATTACGGCTATATCCCTGACCGCATCATAGCTCTGGTGAGTCCATCCGATAAGCGGTATACTTTGGGTTTTGTACCAGACATATCCCCAGATGCTGCTCAGGAGAATACCCGTAGCAGGAAGTAAAATACAATATTGAATCAATGACAGCAGAAAAATGCTCATGCTTATTTTCCCATTGTTTAGTCGCCAAAATACAGACCCCATTACAATAGGCAAATGCCATATCCCCCTTAAGACCCCTGAAATCATGACAGCCCTAGTTCTTCCCATCTGATTTGCCAGTCTGGATAAAAGCCAGACACTCCACCCCAGTTCTTCTCCAATTCCTCCAATCCAAGCAATCGTTAGATGACATATTATTACAATCCATTGATATTGATCAATAGATGAATTAAGTTTAAATCCATTGCCAGTAATAAAGCTGTTAAAAAACCGGAATCATCCAGAATGCAAGGTTTGCCACCGCTATCATCAGATAATGTTTGAATTTGCCCCATTTCCATTTAGGAAAACTTCCTGTTCCGAATATTTTCATGACGATAATACTGCCGATCGCCGGGCCAAGCATCAATAGCTCATGCAGAAAAAACGTATTCATATAAGCAAACGAATTGCCTTTCTTTAAAGAAGGCTTTCTAGATACCCCCAATCCGATAAAAACGATATCGTCCATGAAAATGTAAAAGCAATTATGGCAAACAATAAAATATCTCTTTTTAGATATCTTTTATCAGATAAATTCTTATTAAAAAGCATAATAATCCCTTCCTTTATTCAGTTTGTAATTTGTGATGCATAAAGATTTTAAATAAAATCAAATTAGGCTTTACAACATGAAAAGGAAGGGTCTTTAAATTTTTGGTAAAGAATAAGAAAAATTGAACTGAACATATAAATTATGTCTAGCGATGTTATGATATATTTTGAAATCGTTAAGATAGTAGTGCCATACTTTTAACTTCAGGCAATACGAAAAGGTGCTGTTTACAGCATAAAATTAAAGTAAAAGCCAACATTATCATTGTAATAGCCTTACTGAACCATAGTAAAAATTCCTTTAGAAATCTTCTGTTGTCTGTCATCCTATTCATACCCTCGTCAACAAAAATTCATTCGCATTGCAAATCCATCAAAGCATACATTTCGCTTTTATCATAGTATTGACAATACAATTTGTCCCTCTGCTCTCGTCCTATTCATGTCAATTATTCGCTGATTGGCAGAACCTCTGAATTTCAGGAGAAGGTTCTTCTCTTTATCTATGAAGGGGCCGTCTATTAGCATATCGGTATTGTTGAGCAGTTCATCAAAACCTGCTCTCTGCTCTGAAAGACCAATCAGCTGCTCGTATGTGTAGCCAGTGTAGGTAATAACATTCAGGCCCAGCCTTTTGACTTCACCGGCGAGCAATGCACAGGCCTCGGCCTGCTCAAAGGGATCTCCTCCACTAAGGGTTATTCCGTCAAGTAGAGGATTCTTGCTTATATCATATATTATTTTATCAATATCAATTAATTCACCTGCATCAAAGGAATGGGTCTGTGGATTATGGCAACCGGAACAATTATGTGAACAGCCCTGAGTAAATATAACCATGCGGATTCCAGGCCCGTCAGCAATGGATTCATTGATAATTCCGGCAATTCTCAGCTGTACACCCATAATTCCTCCTATACTGTATTAAATATGTAAGTACTTCAATTCTGTTCAATATCTCTAGAAAATCTAAATAATGATACAGGTGTATCATTATTTAGATTTTTAACCCATGCTTTACATATGTTTTACTCTATCTCTTACTTCAGCCTGCTTTGCGTCATTAAAGCGTTCGAGAGTTCCAACCAGATAGCCGGTTATACGTCTGATTCTTTCAAATTTCCTGTCTTCTTCTTCTCTTCCACAGCTTGGGCATGTATCGCCAATTATACCGGTATAGCCGCAGACAGGGTCACGGTCAACAGGATGGTTAATTGAACCGTAACCGATTCCCGATTCCTTCATTGCTCTAATGATCTTCTCAAAGGCCTCCAAATTGTTCAGCGGATCACCATCAACCTCAACGTATGTAATATGACCGGCATTGGTTAATTCATGATAAGGTGCTTCAATTCTAATCTTGTCAATGGCATTAATTTTATGATACACGGGTACATGGAAACTGTTTGTATAGTACTCTTTGTCTGTTACGCCTTCAATTACACCGAAGATTTTTTTGTCGTACTTTATGAACCTTCCGCAGGTTCCTTCCGCGGGCGTTGCAATTACACTGAAGTTCATTTTATATTTCTGTCCGGCTTCATCCATTCTTTTTCTCATGTAACCGATGATTTCCAGCCCCAGATTCTGTGACTGTTCAGACTCTCCATGATGCTTTCCGGTTAACGCTTTTAAACATTCAGCCAGACCAATAAAACCTATTGTCAATGTACCATGCCTTAATACTTCTCTAACTTCATCTTCCCAACCAAGTTTGTCAGAATCCAGCCATACCCCTTGGCCCATAAGGAACGGGAAGTTTTTAACCCTCTTTTTGGCTTGTATTAAATATCTTTCGTAGAGCTGATCTATAACCAGGTCTATTTTTTTGTCAAATTCCTCAAAAAACATATTGAGATTCTTATTACTTTTCAACGCAATCCTTGGAAGATTAATAGTTGTAAAACTCAGGTTTCCGCGTCCATAGATGGTCTCTCTGGAAGGATCATAAGAATTTCCGATTACTCTTGTTCTGCAGCCCATATAAGCAATTTCGGTGTCTGGATTCCCTTCCTTGTAGTATTTCAGATTATAAGGCGCGTCAATAAATGAGAAGTTCGGAAACAGCCTTTTAGCGCTTACACGACATGCCAGCTTGAACAAGTCATAATTTGTGTCACCCTGTTTGTAATTCACACCATCTTTTACCTTGAAGATATGTATCGGGAATATAGGCGTTTCCCCATTTCCCAAACCCGCTTCGGTAGCAAGTAAAAGATTTTTTATAACCAGTCTGCCCTCAGGAGAGGTATCAGTACCATAGTTAATAGAACTGAAGGGTGTTTGTGCTCCAGCACGACTGTGCATGGTATTTAGATTATGTACAAAGGCCTCCATTGCCTGGAAGGTTATTCTGTCAGTTTCACTTTCAGATTTCTTAACAGCAAAAGCCTGGGCTTTATCTAGAACAGCCTCATCTTTAACATACTCAAGAAGATATTTTTTTTCTGCTTTTATATAGGCTTCCATCCTGTTTAATAAAGGCTTCAAGTTATGTTCCTTGTTCACAAGCTCACAGACTGAATTAATTTCAGACTCTAAATCCTTATCCAAAAGAAGCTCCAGTGACTTTCTAAGATTTTGTTTGTAACCTCTTTCGTAGGTTTTAGCAACTCCCAGAGCCATTCCGTAATCGAAATTTGGAATACTCTGTCCACCGTGCTGATCGTTCTGGTTTGATTGGATAGCTATACACGCCAACGCAGAATAGCTGTTTATATCATTAGGTTCTCTTAAGTAACCGTGACCGGTGCAGAAGCCACCCTTAAACAGCTTGACAATATCTATCTGGCAGCACGTTGTTGTAAGCGTCAAAAAATCTAAATCGTGTATATGTATATCACCTTCATTGTGTGCCTTTGCATGTTCAGGCTTCAGAACATACATTTCATAGAACTGCTTAGCACCTTCAGAACCATACTTCAGCATGGTTCCCATTGCAGTGTCACTGTCTATGTTTGCGTTTTCCCTTTTTAAATCGTTATCTTTTGCATCTTTAAAGGTCAGCTCTTCATAAACCTTCATCAGACGAGTATTCATTTCACGAACTTTTGTTCTTTCAGCTCTGTATAAAATAAATTCCTTGGCGGTTCTCGCGTGACCGGTCTCAATCAAAACCTTTTCAACTGCATCCTGAATTTCTTCCACATCAGGTACTCTCTTGTCCATTGACTCTTCAATGTAGGCTACTACTCTTTCGGCCAGGTCCATAGCAGTTTTGTAGTCCTTCCCACCTGTTGCACTCGCTGCTTTAAATACGGCACTTGCAATCTTCTCGATGTTAAAAGGCACTTCTCTTCCGTCACGTTTCCTGATTTTTGTAATCATTTGTAACTTGCCACCCTTCATATTATTTTACACAGCATTTCATCAAAACAGCGCAATAAATATGAGCAATAAGCTATTGCTCAACTATGAACACGTTTATGTCTCTCTATATTTCATTAGATAAACGTTTATTACTGGTATCTTTTTGATAAATAAAAATTTATTAGTATTGAAAACGTTCGATTATGTAAATTGATGTAGTATTATGTAATAAAATTCCTACTATTTAAATGCCATATATTGTGTAATAATACTATCACTAAGCAATATATAGTGTCAACATCAAATTAAATCATTAATTATTGCTTTACACCAATTTTTCTCTATATTATTTACTTTTTTGCCAATTCTCTGTTTTTTGGAAAAATAATATCGAATAATATATAAAATAAGTACAAATAATATATTATGAAATTACCCTATTTCCTAAAGAATGGAGTGATGTTTATGCATTTATTCAAATCACAGAATAATCATAGTATTGAATGTAGCGTATACACCTGTGCAAATCATAGCAAAAGCGACTCCTTTTGCGCTTTAGAAAAAATAAAGGTCGGGACACACGAATCAAACCCGACAGAAGTAGAATGTACAGATTGTCAATCTTTCGAAAAGAAATAAATTTAGAATATTTCTATTTTTCTTATTGAGTACAGCAAAGCCAGGGCATTTATTGTCCTGGCTATTTGTTTAATATGAAAACATACAGTCATCTCATACATAATAGTATCAAGTACACATTTACGTGTACTTGATATTACATACTATACGATACATGATAATTGCTTATATATCCATATTGTTTAATAGCTTTTTTAACTCTTTTAGCTCATCTTTGGATAGAGTTACACCTTTGCCCATCTTCTCATGATCAGGAGACCAATCACGTATATCATACTTTGGTTCTCTGTCATTCCAGCTCATAAGATTTAACTCCTTATTCCATCCCTTGTTTGACTCTGATAATATTCCAAAATTCTCTGTTATTTCATACTTGATTTCTGCCATAATGTAAAATATCTCCATTTCTAAATAAAACTCACAAGCAATCAATAGCTTGTTCTATAACAGTATCAGCTTAAAAAGTTTATATATTATATTAAATCAGATAACTTTTCATCCTTAAAGGCACCCAACATAGCTGCTCCAACAATTATTCCGGCATTACCCATTTCAGCCATTTTAAATTCAGGTATATGAAATTCCTTACCATAAATTTTTTCTCTCAGCAAATCAACAAGAGGATATACCAGACTGTTACCCAATTTGCTTATTGGTCCGGCTATAATAACAACCTCAGGCATTAATATATTTACAATATTGGCTAGTCCCTCTGCGAAATATAATATATACTCCTGACATGCCTTTTTTGCTCTCTCGTCACCCGCTTTTGCGGCTTCAAAAATAGTCAGCTCTGTAATCTGATTATTACAGCTATTTGCAGCAATATTAGCAAGTATTGAATCAGGGTACTCTTCGATCAGCTGCTTGGTCTGACTGATTAATGCGGACGCTGAAGCATACTGCTCCCAGCAGCCTTTTCTTCCGCAGGTACAAGTTCTTCCGTTAAAATCTATTACCATATGTCCAAACTCTGTTCCTCCAAAGTTTAAACCGTTGTATATACAGCCTTCGAGAATTATTCCTCCGCCAATACCCACTCCTACCTTGATGGTAAGAGAATTATTAGTACCATACGCGGCGCCCAGCAAATATTCAGCTATGGCAACACAATTAGCATCATTCTCAACATAAACAGGTACATGGAAATACTTCTGGATTTCAGTCCTGACCTTGGCATTGTTGAAGTTCATGGTGTAGTTTTTTAATACTATTCCATGAAGGTTGTCGGTTATACCAGGACATCCAACACCAATATACTTGACATTTTTAATCTCAAGGTCCTCATCACTTAGAATTGTTGATACCAAACCGCACATATCCTTGATAATTTCTTCAAATTCCCTATCCTTATTTGTAGGGATTGTGTCACGACGGATAAGCTTTCCATTCTTGTCCAATATTCCGGCTACTATGTTTCTTACACCCAATTCAATTCCAATACTATATTTCATATTCAGACGCCTCGATTTTAAAATAGTTTATTACTTAATTATATATTATATATCATTTAATATTAGAATACATTAGCTAATGTCTTAATCATACTTTGGATTATTTAAAACAAAGTCATCATCCCTTAATTGTAAAGGCATAACGGATACTACTATGTGTTTGTGCTTTAGTAACTCTCTTTCAATATAATACCTTGTATTATTATGTAAAATTTTATGCCACCATTTCTTTACAGCAAATTGAGGAAGTATTACAGTAATCATATCGCCATTCTGATAATCGTATTCGGCCGATTCTATAAACTTCAGTAAAGGATCGACCACCTTTCTGAAGGGTGAATGCTTGATAATTAATGGAATATCTGTTTTCAGAGCTCCATACTTTTCCTTTATTTTTTTTGCAGCTTCATCATCAATAGCCACACTGAACGCTGTTACATTTTCAGATATTGTTTTTGCATATCTCAAAGCTCTTAAGCTTGATCTGTTTATGCTTTCAATGGGCACTATAACTCTGTTGGTATATACCGCCTTATTTATATCGAAGGCTTCAATTTCCTCCGGCTTCAATCTCAGCTGTCTCATTACAGCGTTATAATGCTTCTTAACCTTAAAGATCATTAATATTAAAATGGGGATTAATATTACTACAAGCCAAGCTCCTTCTTCAAACTTGGTAAAGGCGATTATAACAACAACTATCGAAGTTACAATTGCACCAAAGCCATTTATTACAGCCTTGTGCTTCCAGCCTTTTCCCTTGCTCTTCTTCCACTTCATAAACATTCCTGTCTGAGCCAGGGTGAATGAAATAAATACACCTATAGCATATAAACCCAGCAGGCTTGTAACCTTTGCTTTAAATATGATCATCAGTATTGATGCAACAATGGATAGTAATATTATACCATTGTCATAGCTAAGTCTGTCCCCTCTCATACTTAGCTGACGAGGAGCATATCCTTCTTTCGCCATTAAGGATATCAGCATGGGGAAACCTGAATAAGCTGTATTTGCGGCCATAACAAGTATAATAAACGTAGTTGCCGTTATATAGTAAAACATAAAATTGTGTCCGAAAATCTCTTCAGCTATAAGAACAAGCATGGCGTTACCCTGTGGATTCACCTGATATAAATTTGCCAGGACGGAGCTCCCACCGAATAAAACGAGAATTATCATTGAAAGGAGAAATAAAACTCTCTTTGCATATTTGGTGCTTGGCTCCTTGAAATTGGGAACTGCGTTACTTACTGCCTCAACACCTGTAAGAGCAGTACAACCGTTGGAAAAAGCTCTCAGAATGAGAATTATTGATAACGGTTCCACTACCGAAGGCATATTTTGGGGTGGCGGAGGAACATATCCTCTTTTTATTGTAACAAGTCCCCACACAATCATAATTATGATTCCTATAATAAACATATAGGCAGGTATTCCAAATATCCTTGAGGATTCTTTTATGCCTCTCAAGTTTCCTATCATAAGAAGGAGTACCAGAACAACTGCTATAAGTACCGAATATGGCTTGAAAACTTTAAAAGCTGTTGTAAACTGCTCAACGCCAGAGGATATACTAACTGCAACGGTAAGTATATAATCTACTGCCAATGCTGCCCCGGCAGTTACACCAGCGCGTATACCGAGATTTTCCTTAGCAACCACGTAGGCTCCACCGCCATTGGGATAACTATCAATTATCTGCCTGTATGATAACATCAAAATCATAAGCAGACATATAATTGACACTGAAATAAATGACAGCTGCTTATATGCTCCTAGACCAATAACAGGTATCAAAACCATTAATACTTCCTGACCGGCATATGCCACAGAAGATATGGCATCACTTGATAAAATAGGCAGTCCCCACAAAACGCCCATCCTCTGTTCATTTAATGCTTCATTTTTCAAAGGTTTACCGACAAGGACACGTCTTACTTTTTTGAACATACAACCTCACCCGTTTACTACAAGTAATTTTTACAAATTTCATGTAAATTTACTTAACCCTTCCGATGTTTAATGATAACTTACGATAAAAACTTGGAATATCTGGTATCATAGCAATAACTATTGTATTCTATTCCTTTTTATTTCAATTTACAATATAATTTTTTAATATATTTTTGTTGTTACATAAGATAGTATTATATACATTTTTAATAATTTTGCAGTAAAAAAGAAGCCGCGCACAGTTGTTGTTCAACAACCTTTGCAACGGCCCTCATAAGCTATTTAAGTTTATTTTTTCAAGCTCTCAATAAGATCGCTGATTTCCTTTGACTGCTTCATTAAATCGTCAAGCTTTTTCTGTATTTCATCTAGTTTTTGCTGATCTATCTCTCCCGACTTATCCTGAGGAGGAGTACCGGTATCAGCTGCTTGCTGCTCCTCAGACTTGTTGTCCTGATCCTTTTGATCAGTATCAGTCTGCCCTTCATCCTTCTGATCTACTGTAGGTATTTTGTTGTCGGTAAGCTTCAAGTCACCCTTAAAGAGATTATTCAGTGCATCCTCAAGATTGTCTCCTATTCCATGCTTGAAGTCTGCTCCCTCCTGATACCCCACAACGATTTTCTTTACCTGGGGGATTGAAGATTCACTTTTTGACTGAATATAAATAGGTTCTACATACAGTACACTGTTTTCTATAGGTATTACAAGTAAGCTTCCCTTAAATACGTTGGATTTTCCCTGTCCCCACAGAGTATTGTATTCAGAAATTTCACTTATCTGGTTTATATTAACCTCTACCTGGTCAGGTCCTAATACATTGGTGTTCTTTGGGAAGTTGAAAAGTATCATTTCCCCGTAATTTTCCTTTGAGTTTCTTACTGCCAACCAGGAAATCATATTGTGTTTTCCAGCGGAAGGTGTGAAGGGTCTCATCAGAATAAGCTCTTCTGTCTTGCCCAGATCACCGGGAAGCTTGATCATATTATAGTAAGCATCTATATCTCTAACCTTGTCTGGACTTGTTTCATCTGGATATTTTGCAATGCTCCAGGCATCCTGATTTGTATAGAAGTTCGAGATATTTTCTTCGTTAACGTTAGGGTCCAAATGATATTTCTTTAAGATTTCTGTCTGAATTTTAAATAAAGTCTCGGGATATCTGGTATGTGATGCAATATCTGCCGGAAGTGCTTCCGTCGTAAATACATCCGGATATACCTTCTGGTATGCTTGGATTATCGGGTCTTCCTTATCAATGATGTAATATTTAACTGTGCCGTCATAGGCATCAACCGTAATTTTTACAGAGTTCCTGATATAGTTTATACCGTTAAGGGCCCTTAGGTCTGGCTCATTGCTTTGAGTGTAGTAATTTTGAGCATATGGAAAATTATCAGATATTGTATAGGCATCCAGCACCCATTTTAGTCTGCCATCAGCAGTTATAGTCAAAGCAGGGTCTGAATCCACCTTCAAAAAAGGTACCCCTTTCTGAGCTCTCTCAACCACATTTCTATTTAATAATATCTGGGACTGAGCATTAATATTACTGGAAACAAGAATATTTGCATCCATAAACTTAATGGCAAACAATACTCTGTTCAACATATTCATTTTAATTTTCTCTGTATCTTTTGCATCAAAATGGCTTGTAGCGGTACCATCATAATCAATTTCCGGCTCTTTATTTGAACCCTTTGGATTTACAATAACAAAGTTGTTTGTCAGTTCACCATAGTATATTCTAGGTTCTGTAATGTTGAGGTTCTCCTTGTCAACGGTGTCCATTTTCAGCCCGCTTAAGAGAAATTCAACCTGCCCCTGTGCAGTTAACTTATTTATTGGATTGACTACAACTCCATAACCGTGTGTATATTTAAAGGTTTTATTAACAAAGTTCTGATTTTGCAGATTGGCGGTATTTATTTCTCTGGCTGAGATAAGTACGGGTATCTCTCTGCCGTTTACCGTATAGTTTAATATGTCTCCGGTTGTAAATGTATAGAAGTTCGTATTACTTTGGAGCTGCTTGTTGCTATCCAGTGTAGGTAAATAATCCACCACACGGATGTTGTCTATGGTGTTTTTATTGTTCTTTACTATTTCAGGGGTTAAATTTTCAATTGTTTTGAAATCATATTGTTTAATCTTATCAAGACCGTATGCCGCCCTCGTTTCAAGCATATTATTCTTTAAATAATTTTTTTCATAATCAAATTCATTTGGCTTAACAAAAACAGTTTGAACAATACCTGAGACGATTGTAACCAAGATTAACAGAATGGGGTAGACAGCTATAGTAATTGCAGCCTTTTTAAGCTTACCCTTCCACATGAACAGAAAGGAAATTAAAACAATAGCTAAAACTATAATAGGAGCAATAGTATAAAACCTTATCCAAATATTTGTATTTGAATACCCTGAACCGATTACTCCAGTTTGTGTAAAGCTGGAGTATAAAAGATCCTCTCTTTGAAATTTATATGATACCGATTTAAGTACGAAGAACACAGCAACATTTATAAGGTTGTGCCTTAAGAGAATCTTGTCTTTAAGAACATCAAATGAAAACGTATTGTTTAAGGCAGTAAGCAGTACCAATACATAATAAGCTGCAGAGTATATCACAATAAACAGCCACAGGTTTGAAACAAAGTCCAGAAGCGACATGTAAAACGGCCTTTGGAACATATAATAACCTATGTCCTGTCCAAATTGAGGATCAACCCTGTCAAATTTTACAGAGTTTAAAAACAGAAGTGCCTTTCCGTAAAAGTAATCTTTTGTAAGGAATGCTCCTATAATACCGATAATCAATGCTATTGGAGCATTGTACATTTTTCTTGCTTCAAGATTGTTACGGGTAAAATATTTTTTCAGATTTCTAATAATAAATGTATTAGATATAAAGACAAATAAACTTATCACAATAAAACTTAACAGTATGAAAATTATTTTGTATAGAAGATTAGTAGTAAAAACAGACGAATAATCCGCCTTTGGATTAAGTTCCTTGAGCTGAATCAATTCCATATATATGGAACTTGCTGTTATAGCTGCTACTATCAGTACTACCAATGTTATCAGAAATACAATTTTGCCTTTACTGCTCTTTTTATTCTTTTCCTTATAGTAATCATAATTAACTGTATTGTCCATATTTTCTCCCTTCACATACAATACTCTTTCCTGATTATATTAAGTTTTAATCAAGAAAATAATGCTTCAACGAACTCAGTTGCATCAAATCTTTCCAAATCATCCATCTGCTCTCCGACTCCTATAAGCTTTACAGGAATATCAAGCTCTGATTTTATTGCTACAACAATTCCTCCCTTGGCTGTTCCGTCAAGCTTAGTCAGCACAATACCGGTAATGTCGGCTGTCTCACTGAAGGTCTTAGCCTGTGATATTGCATTTTGACCTGTTGTAGCATCAAGTACAAGAAGGGTTTCGCGGTCTGATCCCGGAAGTTCTCTGTCTAGCACCCTCGACATCTTTTTTAGCTCCTCCATAAGATTTTT
This sequence comes from Bacillota bacterium, assembly GCA_023431385.1. Classification (GTDB taxonomy): domain Bacteria; phylum Bacillota; class Clostridia; order Acetivibrionales; family DSM-1351; genus Ruminiclostridium. The sequence goes on from JAEYWA010000089.1 coordinate 14,357, forward strand.
CTTATTGTGAAGTCTTCCTGCCGTATCGCAGATAAGTAAATCCGCTTTCCTTGACTTTGCTGCTTGAATTGCGTCATATATGACAGCTGCTGGATCTGACCCCTCCTTCTGCGCTATTATTTCAACCCCCACACGATCGGCCCATATTTCCAACTGATCAATGGCTGCAGCTCTGAAGGTATCCCCGGCTGCCAGGAGAACCTTCTTCCCCTTCTGTTTGTAAAGGTTAGCGATTTTACCGATGGAAGTAGTCTTTCCTACACCATTAACGCCGATAACAATAATTACAGCAGGCTTCGTATTGAGCTTTATTTCATTTCCGCCCTTTGAAAGTATCTCCTGAAGCTCCTCCTTTAAAAGATCTTTTACCTTCATCGGATCAATTATTTTTCTTTCACGAACCTTGGTTTTGAGGTCTGCAATTATTCTCATAGTTGTCTCTATTCCCAGGTCCGACGTTATTAGAATTTCCTCCAGCTCATCAAATAACTCTTCATCAACTTTCCCAAATGATACAAGTACCTGATCTATTTTCTCGGTAATACTCTTTCTGGTTTTTGTCAATCCTTCTTTAAGTTTATCGAAAAAGCCCATTCATATCTCCATTTCTGCCGGCATATTTAAGTCCGTGCTGCAATTTTTAATATTGTTTTTAAGCTACTATTCTAGCTTGCCTTCTCTCCCATTTTCATCGAAACAATCTTTGACACACCATGCTCCTGCATGGTTACTCCATACATGGTGTCAGCAGCTTCCATGGTACCTTTACGGTGGGTAACCATGATAAACTGGGTCTTCTGAGAGAACTTTTTAAGATATTCACCAAATCTGTAGACATTAGCATCATCCAATGCCGCCTCTATTTCATCCAGCAGACAGAAAGGGGTAGGCTTAAGTCTTAGAATTGCAAATAATAGGGCAATAGCTGTAAAAGCTCGCTCTCCTCCTGAGAGCAGCATCATATTCTGCAGCTTCTTTCCCGGTGGCTGAACTTCTATCTCAATGCCGCTTTCGAGTACATTATCCTGATCAGCAATAATTAGCTCAGCCCTGCCGCCACCAAACAATTCTCTATATACTATTCCAAAGTTCTCATTAATTAGCTTGAACTGCTCAATAAATTGCTTTTTCATTATTTGAACCATCTCAAGTATTATCTTATGCAGCTTGTCCTTGGCCTGTTCCATGTCATTTTTTTGAACAGACATAAACTCAAAACGTTCCTTCGTTTTAATGTAATCATCAATTGCGGACACATTAACCGGACCTAAGGTTTTAATCTGCGCTCTGTAATCATTTATTGTCTTTTGTGCCTGCGGTATGCTTGGAAGCTCTTTTTTGATCTCCAATGCGCTTGAATATGTCAGTTCATATTCATCCCACATTCTGTCCTGAATAGCCTTCATTTCTGCTTCAGCCTTGGTATTCTTTACATCTATTCTGTTAAATTCCTCCTGAAGCAAAAGAATCGTTTTATTTGTGGAATTGAGTTTTTCAATAAAGTCTGAGGATTCCTCCTCCAAGACCTTCTTTTCTTCAACCAATCTGTCTATCTCTAAAGTCTTGCCTGTTTTTTCATTCAGCAAACCTTTTATCAGATTTTCAAAACCTTCTATAGCTTGCTTTAACGATAGAATCTCATTCTCAGCCTTTTGCTTTTCATTCTGCTTTCTGGATAAGCTTTTCTGCATAGTTTCTTTTTCGTTATGTATTCTTTCCATGTGCTCATTGACGCTTTGAATACTTTCAAGTATTGAATTAACAGATATTTTAAAGTCGGTTATTTCCTGATGCAGCTCATCCCTTACAGACTGGTCAGCTTTGAATTTTTCCTGATGCTCGGCTATTATTGCCTTGGTTTCAAATATATCTTTTTCAATGGCCTCAAGCTCTTCCTCATACTTTTTCTGTTCCAGAAGAGTTTCCTGTTCCTGCTTGACCACCTGATTTTTCTCATCATTCAGCATACCGATTTTAGCATCCGTCTTTCTTATATTGTCCTCCAGCATGGCAAGATGATTCTCATCTCTGGTTTTAACCAGCTCACTGTCCCTGAGTTTTGAATTTTCTTCATTGTATTCTGTCTCAATCTCAGACAACATATTTTTTATCTCTACGATTTTACTGCCTATTGAAATTTCCTCTTTTTTGAGTGCTTCTACCACAGCTTCCAATTCAGTAATCTCTCTACTTCGACTTAAAATGCCTGAGCTTTTATGATCGTTACTTCCTCCTGACATGGAACCGCTGGTGCTCAATATATCTCCTTCCAGTGTAACAATTCTGAAGGAATATCCAAATTTCTTCGCTATACTGATACCAGCATCAAGGTTTTCAACAACTGCAACTCTCCCCAAAAGATTTAAGACAATACCGTTATATTTTGAATCACAGGTCACAATATCTGAGGCCAGTCCGCAAAAGCCTTGAAACCCCTGAAGCCTGCCAAGGGTATTCTCATCAAGTCTCTTCCCGTTAACTGAGGATATAGGCAAAAAAGTGGCTCTTCCCATTCTATTTCTTTTAAGGAATTCAATTGCCTTTTTAGCATCTTCTTCAGTTGAGGCTATAATATTTTGAAGTGAACCTCCCAGAGTCATTTCAATTGCTGTTTCATACTTTTTATCAACACTTATAAGTTGAGCCACAGTTCCGTGAATTCCACTTCCGAATTCACCTGAAGACTGACAAGCATTCATGATTTCCTTAACACTCCTGCTATAGCCCTCCATACTCTTTTCCATATCCTTAAGCATGCGGTGTCTGGAGGATTTGACCTGAATATCGGTTTTCACAGTACCATATTGTTTCTCAATGGTTACCAGAGTATTCTGCAGTTCTCTTTTCTCACTGGTCAATTCCTGCATTTTGGTATTGGAATGCTTGATAAGCTGAATGGTATTTCTAATACTTTCTGACAAGTCCTCTTTTTTCATGTTGTCTTTATCTTTTTCCAGCTTCAAGGTGTAAATTTCAGTTCCTATAGAGTTCTGTCTTTTTTTGAGATTTTCAATATGATTCTTAATATTATTTATTTGTGTTCTCTTATCAGATTGAAGGTCAAGCTTATCCATTATACCAGCTTTCAGTTTTTCAATCTGCTGTTCACTCTCACTTAATGTAGACACAATAGCATCCAGTTCCGACTGATAATTCTCAAGCTTTTTTGCAAAATCGGAATACTGTTTGTTCAAATAGTCTATTTTACCCTGCCGTGTTTTTTCTTCCTTTGAAAGGTCTTCAGACTTGGTATTGATTTCGGATATTTCTTCTTCCAAGCGCTTTATATTTTGATCTAGACCGTTAATCTTTTCATTGTTCAAGTTTATTTCCGAGCTATTTTTCTCAAGGGTAGCTTCTATTACATAAAACTTATCTCTTGCTTCGGTAATATTGTCTTCAAGAGTTTTAAGCATTTCGGTTTTCTGCTGATTCTGTGCAGTTATATTTCTAAGCTTTCTCTCTTCTGCCTCAATGTTTTCCCTTATATCTTTATACTGATCCTCATATTCCTTAATCTTTTCCTTATATTTATCTATACTATCCAGATATACGTTTACTTCCAATTCCTTCAGGGCATCTCTCAGAGAAAGATACTTTTTCGCCGCATCAGATTGCTCTCTGAGGGGTTCCAACTGATTTTCCAGTTCACATATTATGTCATTTATTCTAACCAGATTCTGCTCGGTCAAATTAAGCTTTCTTTCAGCTTCCTGTTTTCTTACCTTATACTTCATTATTCCCGAGGCTTCCTCAAATATATGCCGTCTATCCTCAGATTTACTGCTGAGTATTTCATCAACTCGTCCCTGACCTATTATGGAGTAGCCATCGCGGCCTATACCGGTATCCAGAAAAAGTTCATATATGTCTTTAAGTCGACATGACGTCTTGTTTATGTAATATTCACTTTCACCAGAACGATAAACCCTTCTTGCAATAGTCACTTCACTATAGGGTACAGGAAGATAATTGTCTGAATTATCAATGGTCAGTGCTACTTCCGCAAAGCCTACCGACTTTCTGTGTTCAGTTCCTGCAAAAATGACATCCTCCATTTTGCTGCCTCGAAGAGTTTTTGCACTTTGCTCACCTAAAACCCATCTTACAGCATCTCCTATATTGCTTTTTCCACTGCCGTTGGGACCCACCACGGCTGTAATTCCTGATGTAAAATCCAGATTTATTTTGTCAGCAAATGATTTAAACCCTTGTATTTCAAGTTTCTTTAAATACATTGTACACCCCGAAAATTTGATGTTATCCTTTTTAAAACTTGTATAAATTTTAACACACTTTAAGTTTTATTGGAAGGTTGTGCTATCTTTATTTACATTTTCATAACAATTACTGCTATTAAATATTACTGCGGTTATTCTCATAAGAACAATAGTTAATTACAATTAGCACAACAGTTAATTACAATTTGTACAATAGTTAATCACATTAGCTCAAGATATTTATACCCTTAGTAATGACTGCAACCCGATGGTGTTATTTACACTACTTTAATCTCATGAATTTGCGTGCTAATCCTACTATTGGCCTGAAAAACAAACCTTCTATTTCCTTGCTTACAACTTTAAGTTGCTCACGAATTTCTATACTTTGGGGGCAATGGCTCTCGCACTTTCCGCAGCTGACGCATTTTGATGCATATGCTGGTTTTACCGACATAGCGCCTAATGATTGGAAATACCTGAATCTTACCGATTTATCGTTGGTGAGGTACTTATCGTTATAATGTGCAAAGCAGGCCGGAATATCTACTCCTGCCGGACATGGCAGGCAGTAGCCGCAGGCGGTGCAGGCAATCTTTGTTTTCTCCTGCATTATTTTTTTAACCCTGTCAAATACAGCAATTTCTCCAGGTGATAAAGTATTTGAAACTGCCTCTGAAGCAATTCTTATATTATCATCAACCTGAGTTTCATCGCTCATTCCCGACAGAACCACATTAACCTCGGGATGATTCCATATCCATCTGAATGCCCATTCGGCAGGTGACCTGTCTTTATTATATTCTTGAAAAGCCTTATTAACCTCCGGAGGAAGATGTGTTACAAGCTTTCCTCCCCTTAACGGTTCCATAACTATTACCGGAATCCCCATACTGGCCGCAAGCATCAAGCCGTCCTTGGTCGCTTGGTTATTTTCATCCATATAATTGTACTGAATCTGACAGAAATCCCATGGATAAGCCGTTAATATCTGCTCAAAATCAGCTTTCCCACCGTGGAAGGAAAAGCC
>JAEYWA010000122.1 GCA_023431385.1 Bacillota bacterium
AGCTGTAGAAAATAATTTTTCCCCTGCCATAGCGTGCCCTCCTGAAAAACATTAGGAATCAATGGATCAATTGCTAATATCTCTCATTATAACAAATGAATCTCTTTAGGGCAAGCTTATGCAAAATAGCTTATAAAAGAGATTCATTGATATATGAGTTTGCTAATATTTTTAGTTGCGTTAACCTCATCTTTAGAAGAACTATAATTGCTTTTCAATAAACTCGACAAATTCTCCCTTTGATCTTGCACCGACAATTTTTTCAGCAATTTGTCCATTCTTGAAAATAAGTATTGTGGGTATGCTCATTATTCTGAATTGTGCTGCAAGTTCACCCTGATCATCAACATTTACTTTTGCAACCTTTATTCTGCCTTCGAAATCATCGGCCAATTCTTCCATTATGGGTGCTACCATTCTACAGGGCCCGCACCATGAAGCCCAGAAATCTACAACAACAGGTGTTTCTGCCTTAAGTACAGATTCCTGAAATGTATCGTTCGTAATTTCAATTATTTTACCAGACATAATATATCCTCCCTGATTTTACAAAATAAATTCTTATACTTAAATTATTTATACCCATTTGTAAAAATAATAAACATACGTTAATATCCCTTAATACTCCTTTAAAGAAGTGATATTAACCTTATTTCCATCTATTGAAACAAGAGCCCCGTCAAGCACTTCCAGAAATTCTCCCCTGAAGGAAGCCTTTAAGTCATTATTTATGTTGACAATTTTGTTTTCGTCTCTGTTTATATAGTACATATTTCCGTTAACAGATATAACAATATCCTCCGGAGGTACTTTTACCTTTAGTGGAGTTTTTGTCCAGTTATCAGTCAGCTTAGTATCAATCATCTTCTGGTGATATATCTGGGTAACCTTTCCTGCTTCATCCAAAATACCTATATAGAGAGTATCATTTGAATCTATATCCAATATCCTTACATTTTTTGAATCTATAGGCACCTTGTTTTTGGTGTTGTTCATTCCATCGTATACATAAATTGATTCACCCGGGTTCTGATAAACCAACTTATTCACGTAATTTGCTTCATTGATAATAGCATCCGGTCCAAGGTTCATAACATGAGCATACTGCCCCATTACATTAAATCTTACTATTTTTGATCTGGTGTCCGAAGTATTTATTTTAGCATAAACAAAATTCGTATATGGTGACAAATCTATGTCTGCTACTTTACTTTTAGCAGGCAGACCTGTTATTTCGGGATAATCCCTGTGGGTCTCAGAATCAGCCTCATAGGTCAACAACTGAATTACTCCCTTTTGACCGTTTTTGGTATTTGAAGAGTATAAAATCAGGTCTCTGTCAGGCAGCCATTTAAAAAAAGTAATTTTATCCTTTTCCAGTCCAGCTATTTTCGTATCCTTATTGTTCTTTATATTTATAATATGCAAAGCACCATCATTGTCTACAAAAGCACCAAACCTTGCATTGAATGAGACCTTAACTTCCTTAACCCCTTCAGATACCATGAAATCTCCTGTAACAGGCTTAGTTTTGTTTTCTGAAGTTGTAACACTAACAGTGCCACCTGAGTTTAAAAATATATTATTAATATAGAATAAAACACAAAATTGAAATATTACTGCCAATAGAATCCACTTGTACCATTTAACTAATGTTTTCATTTTCCTCCCTCTACGGCATTACCATAAATACTGACGGAACCGACCTTTCACCTAAAGCGTCAGATGGCGTGTTGATGACTTTCCCGTCATAATACATTGTTGTTGATGATCCTCCATCCAGGTTTGCAGCATTGACGGCTCCGTGCTTGAGCATTATATCCTGAACTTCCTTTAAGGTAGCTCCGAAGGACTTGAGACTTCTGCCGTCTATTACCAGGAACAGCACAGATCCATCCTCTTTTTGCCCTATTACGGTCCTTGGAGATATGCCCCATCCTCCGTCTCCTTTTACGGTGGGCTTACCGTTAACAATTAAAGGAGGTCCGAAACTGATTGCCTCTTTTACCTTATATTTTTTCAGATCGTTTTCAGAATGCTTTCCAACAATGAGCATACCATCTTCTGTAAAAGCTATGGTGTCACGCTTCTTGTTTTTATCTTTTATCTCACCGCTGATATACTTTCCGTTGCTGATGAGATATCCTAGAGGTGCTCCGCCTGTACCCGCCCATTTTGTATCAATAAAGCCTCCTCCGTTTATGGCGGCTATAGCACCGTTTCTCCTTGCAATACTGCTGGTGGTTTCACCGGCCCTTGGCATTTGATTGGAATAACCAACCTTGATTCTGGTCGGATCCTGGATTAACAGCATTTTTCCGTTAAAATTGCTGCTTTCGATATCATAGAGTTCTATTTTACTTGTATGCTTTACTCCGAAATTAAGCAGTTTTATTGCCTCGGTATCAACATCCGTTATGGCATAACCATCACCTAGAATCCTTGCTATTGCTCCATCAGATAGAAAGGTCTTTGGAATTTTCTGTAGTGTAAAAGAGTTCCAGGTCATTCCTATTACTGTTTTCTTTACGTTGTCAAAAGGACCGTAAAAAATCAACAGCGGAGTGGTTAATGACATAAATAAAAACTCAAAAATAAAAAAACCCATAAGACTTCTCAGTAATGTTTTTTTCTTATTCTTTTTTCCCTGCCTGAGCTTATTCTGCAACTCAAGCTGATCATTGTATATTACGTTACTCATTGAGCCCCCTAAGTAGAATCAAACACTATGCACAAACAAAAAGCATACACATTTGTGTATACTTTCCATTTTTTTATTGTAAAAGTAATTATATTATAATATTGTAATACATATATTTCAAATGAATAACAAAAAATTAATAATTGTAATATTTGTGACA
>JAEYWA010000198.1 GCA_023431385.1 Bacillota bacterium
TTTGTTAGCACTCACTACTATCGAGTGCTAATCACATTTATTATATTATATATTGGATAAAATATAATCAAATATCTTTTTTGAATAAAATTAGCTATTTTTTGCCACATAACCCATTCTTGCTATTAAAATCTAAAGTTTTCTTCCAATTGCTTCGATTTTCTCGAAATCTTTTAGTATTAAAATGGTATACTAATAATTTTAATAGCATTATTAAATTCTTTAGTGGTGACATTATACTTTTTTACAATTTCCTCTTTTTTAATTTCTATACTATATTGTTTACAATATAAATATTCCAGCGCAGCAGAATACTTGCTGTAATTTACATTCTTGATCGGGATAGGCTCATTTTGGCCTTCAAGGACCCTATTAAATAATTCTATTATTTCCTTCTTGTAGAACTCACTATACATTATTTCCCTATTCCGGACTGTGTCTTCTATTATAGGAGCATACTTTCTCGGAAGTTTTGATCTATTATCAGATATTCTATCAATTATCCTCCGGTATCTTGATGGATGAAACCTTAGATTATCAGCTTCATTATGTATTGAAAAGATCACGTTATATTGTTCCACCGCTGAGTCTTTAATAGCTTGGCTGTTGCTTTTTTCAGTAATGAATGAAAGCCAGGCCATAAACCTCGAATCACCTTGAGCACATGAGGACAAAACTCCCTTAAGTTCTTCAGCTTTATTAAGTTTATCAGTAATCACATTTCCGAGTATTAATATGGAATACAGAAGTTGATCGCCGTAATCCAAAACGTACTTTTCAATCAACTGTACCAATTCCGCTGTTTTATGAAAAATCATGAGGGTTGTTGCAATACAAAGCAACTCTTCCCTGTTTTCGATAGGACGATAGGGAAGTAACTCCAAGGCACGCTTTAAAGCAGCTTTCTTTTTTGACTGACTTAACAAATAAATATACAGGCAGTTCCCCCAAACATCTCCGCTGTCAATAATATTTACTGTATTACTAATGTATTCTGCCCGAATAAACTGCCTTTCTTCCATCAGCAGCAAAGTAAGCTGATTTCTGGCTTCAATATTCATTGGGTTACCAATAATTGATTTATATAAGTAACGTATTGCTTTCTCATTGTTATTTTGAAGAGAATATTTTTCAGCCTTATTTAAGTTATCTTTAGAGAGTTTGAGAAATTTATTATCGTGAGATATTTCACTGTAAAGCTTCAAATAAAAGGACATCTCTGATATCTCATAACTGAATTCTCCATCTGGATCAAAGTATAGGTATTTATCGAAATATTCTGCTGCCTTTTCGTTCTTTCCCTCTTCAAAGCTATTGCAGCCAAGACCAAAAAAGCAGTCAAACATTGTCGGATCAAAATTAATCAGTATATCGCTGAACATTCTGTTTGCTTCTTTTGTCCGCTGCAACTCACACAAAAAGCAAGCCATATTGAACTTGTACTCACTGTTGTCAGGTTCCAGCTCCAGAGCCTTCATCAAGTTCCTATATGCCTCGCTTAGATTCTTTTTGTTTGCAAATCTCAAACCCTTGGAAAAATAGAATTCAGGATTATTTCTATATTCATTTAATTTAAGAACATTATTTTTCACTTATCTACGTCCCTTTAATTCGCCATATATGTCTTCGAGAGTGACCCCTCTCTCAACCATCAGAACCATAAGATGATACATAAGGTCTGATATCTCGTATCTTATTTCTTCCTTTGATTTGTTCTTGGCAGCAATAATAACCTCTGCCGTTTCTTCTCCAACCTTCTTTAATATTTTGTCCAGACCCTTAGTAAATAAATAATTGGTGTAGGACCCTTCTTTAGGATAAATTGTTCTGTCTACTATAACATTATAAACCTCTTGAAGTATCTGGGCAGACAGTTCCTCGTCGTTGGCCTTTGTTTCAGCTTCAGACCAAGTACCGTTTGTCAGGGTTCTATAAAAACAGCTCTTGTTACCTGTATGGCAGGCAGCATCTATCTGTTCAGCTTCAATTAGGATTGTATCTCCGTCACAATCCAGTTTTATAGCTTTAACAAGCTGAAAATGTCCGGAAGTTTCTCCCTTCAGCCATAGCTTGTTGCGGCTGCGGCTGAAATATGTAACCTTACCGGTCTCCATTGTCTTATCAAAGGCTTCTTCGTTCATGTAAGCAACCATTAATACTTCCTTGGTCTTATAGTCCTGTGTAACTACAGGAACAAGTCCTTTATCATCAAATTTGATTGAATCCTTTAAATTTCCCATGGTAACGCCTCCATACATGTTTATTCACATTATTTGTACAATGTGCAAGTTTTCCGCTGCCTTAAAGACAGGGTGTACGCTGTCGAGAATATATAATTGAATTTCATTTACTTATTATAGTCTAGTTTCTACACCATTACTACCTAAATATGTTTTTAAATCACGAATTTCCATTTCCCTGAAGTGAAAAAGTGAAGCAGCCAGTACCGCATCAGCCTTTCCTTCAACCAATGCCTCCTTGAAATGTTCCAGCTTTCCGGCGCCACCTGAAGCTATGACCGGAATTTTGACATTTTCAGAAATGGTTCTGGTTAGCTCTAAATCATAGCCGTCCTTAGTACCGTCTTTGTCCATACTTGTCAAAAGGATTTCTCCTGCTCCAAGCTTTTCGGCTTCTATAGCCCATTGGACGGCATCTTTCCCAGTATTAACCCTCCCGCCGTTAAGATAGGTGTCCCAACCAGAACCGTCGGGACGAACCTTGGCATCTATGGCAAGTACAACACACTGGCTTCCGAACTTCCACGCAGCTTCTGATATCAGTTCCGGTCTTTTGAGTGCTCCGGAATTAACTCCAACCTTGTCTGCTCCTGCCTTAAGTATTTGCCTGAAATCTTCAACTGTTCTGATGCCTCCGCCGACAGTAAAAGGAATAAACACCTGCTCTGCCACTCTGCTTACTACATCTACCATAATATTTCTGGCGTCAGAGGAAGCTGTTATATCCAGGAATACAAGTTCATCTGCTCCAGCTTTGTCATAGAAGGCGGCTGCCTCAACAGGGTCTCCTGCATCTATTATATTAACAAACTGAACACCTTTTACAACTCTTCCTGCGTGTACATCCAAGCAAGGAATAATTCTTTTTGTAAGCATATAACACCCCGATCTACGCTCTCAACGCGTACATGAATAGTTTAGTAAGACACGTAGTAAACAAACAGCTATGATTATTAATTAAATTAAGCGGTTAGTGCAGCCTTCAACTCAAGATTTCCGGTATATAAAGCCTTGCCAACAATAACTCCGCTGACACCGGTGGTCTTCAGGTCTGTGATATCCTTAAGGCAGCTGACACCACCGGAAGCTATTACATTAATCCCCACAGCTTTTACCATCTCACTCATGGCTGCAAGATTGGGGCCCTTTAGCATTCCATCTCTTGAAATATCGGTATATATAACAGTTTTGGCTCCAAGTTCCTCAACTTTCTTGGCAAAGGCTATTGCAGTAAGGTCACTGGTCTGTTCCCAACCGTGTATGGCAACCCTTCCGTCCTTTGCATCTATTCCTACAACTATCTTTTCCTTATATTCCTTTAATGCCGACTTAAGCATTTCCTGATTATTTACCGCCGAGGTTCCCAGTATTACTCTGCTCAGTCCCCCTGAAACAAGATTTTCTATAGTTTCAAGACTTCTGATGCCTCCGCCCACCTGTACAGGAATTTTAAGGGTTTTGGCAATCTGCTTTATAATCTCATGATTCTCAGTATTGCCAGATCGGGCCGCATCAAGGTCAACAACATGCAGATATTGAGCTCCCTGGCTTTCCCATTTAAGAGCCATTTCCACCGGACTGTCTCCGAATACTGTTATATTACTGTAACTTCCCTGCTGAAGCCTTACACATTTTCCGTTTATTATATCAATTGCAGGATATATTATCATGTATGTCCCTGCCCCCATTTCGTACAAAATATTAGTAAATGAATTGTTACAGTGCAGCAAAATTGCCAAGTATTCTGAGACCAACATCTCCGCTTTTTTCAGGGTGAAATTGTGTCCCCATGATGTTTTCTCTGGCAACTGCTGCGTCGTAAGTTATGCCATAACTGCAGGTGGCTGCAACATCATTTACGTCAGCTGCAGTCAGATAATAGGAATGGACAAAATACACATAGCTGTTTTCTTTTATTCCATTAAAAATACCATCGTTCTGTTTTATACACAAGCTGTTCCACCCCATGTGAGGAACCTTCAGCCCCATGTCCAGAGGAAATTGCTTAACGCTGCCTTTAAGTAAACCAAGGCCGGGGACCATTTCCCCACCCTCGGTACTGTAATCGAACAGCAGCTGCATACCAAGGCAGATGCCCAACAGGGGAGTGCCTTTCTCCGCAACCTTTTCAATTACCGATATCATATTTGTCTTTTTAAGACTGTCCATGGCATCTGCAAAAGCACCCACGCCTGGAAGGACTACCTTGCCGGCAGCTAGTATTACTTCCGGATCGGAGGTAATAACAGATTCAACTCCAATAAAACTAAATGCTTTATTTACACTGGCAAGGTTTCCGACACCATAATCTATTATAGCAATCATAATCAATCTCCATTCCGTGCTGCTGGTTAAAGTTTAAATTTGACCAAAACCGGTAAGGCCGGGTCTAAAGTTCTAAAATTGACTAAGTCCAGTAAAAGCTCAGGTCAAAAGTTCTAAAAATTAACTAAGTTAATTTTCAGAACTTTTTGCCGGTAATTCTCTCATAAGCCTCGATGTATTTTGCTTCAGTCTTTTTAATTACTTCTTCAGGTAAAGGAGGCGCCGGTGGCTGTTTGTCCCAGGTGAGGCTCTCAAGGTACTCTCTTAGATACTGCTTATCAAAGCTCTTTTGAGCTCTGCCTGGCTGATATTCGTCCATAGCCCAGAATCTTGAGGAATCCGGTGTAAACATCTCATCTCCTACTACAAGCTCTCCGTCGGAGATACCGAATTCAAATTTTGTATCGGCCAGTATCAATCCTTTATTTTCTGCATGTTCGCTTGCCTTCTTGTAGAGAGCTATACTTGCGTCCTTAAGTTTGTTGGCCATTTCGCTGCCTATCTTTTCACATAATACTTCAAAGGACACATTTATGTCATGTCCTTCGGACTCTTTTGTGGATGGTGTAAAAATTGGTTCAGGCAGCTTGTCGCCCTGTTTAAGACCTGCAGGCAGCTTGATTCCGCATATGGAACCGGTCTGCTGATATTCTTTGAGTCCTGAGCCCTCAAGGTAACCTCTTACTATACATTCAGCCGGCACCATTTCTATCTTCTTTACAAGCATTGATCTGCCTTCCAGTTCTTCCTTGAATTCAAAAAGTCCAGCAGGGTATTTGCTTACATCTGTAGTAATTACATGATTTCCAATCACATCACTGGTATATTCAAACCAGAATGCAGATATACTGTTGAGTACCCTTCCCTTGTTTGGTATCAATTCCGAAAAAACTACATCAAATGCGGATATTCTGTCAGTTACAACTATTAGCAGTTCATTTCCCAGATCATAAACATTTCTAACCTTGCCCTTAATAAATAAAGGAAGCTTGATAAAATCAGTGTTGTTAATTAGCATAGTATCCTCCAACTCCATACGGCTTTTGCCCTATTAGCTTTAATTATTGAAAATTTATATAGAAATAACTAAATAATTACACTAATTCCCCTACTAAAGAATCATGCATTACTTAATAATTCATAGAAAACATTATTACAAAGTTCCTTTTGTCGACATAACTCCAATTATTCTGGTGTCAATTTTTGTAGCATCATCAAGAGCTCTGCCAAAGGCTTTAAACATGGCTTCAATAATGTGGTGGCAGTTGCTGCCGTGTAAAAGCTTGATGTGAAGGGTAATTCCGGCATTGAAGGCAACAGCTCTGAAGAATTCCTCCACCAGTTGGGTATCCATTTGACCTACCATCTGTTGAGTCATGACGGCATCAAATACAAGAAAAGGTCTGTCGCTTAAATCAAGAGAGACCTGAACCAGCGATTCGTCCATAGGAACAAAAGCCGTACCATATCGTTTTATAGACTTTTTATCTCCCAGGGCCTGTCGTATTGCAAGCCCCAGCGCTATTCCGGTATCTTCCACGGTATGATGGGCATCAACATGCAAATCTCCGTTTACTTCAAATGAAGCATCCATTAGTCCGTGCTTTGTAAACAGCACAAGCATATGGTCAAAAAACCCTACTCCGGTATTGGCCGTGCAGTCTCCCTTACCATCAATGTTGATTTGAAGCTTGATCTGGGTTTCTTTTGTATTTCTGTTAACAAAACCTTCTCTCAAAAGGTATCCCCCCGTTCATCATTATCACCTGCTCAAAATATTCGTATAATTCCGAACTATTTTTAATTTTTTTAATAAAATGTTCGAGTTTAATTATAGCAGATACTAGCAAGTTCATCAAGCAGTATGGTATTTTGTTGGGGAGTACCTACACTTATCCTCATACAGTTTTCTAGTAGTGGCGAGGCACTGAAAATTCTCAGAAAAATGCCTTTTTCACATAGTTTTTTATAAACTTCCCTGCAATCCTTAACTCTTACCAATATAAAGTTTGAATGGGATTGGTAAACTTCAACACCCTGTAATTTTGCAAGTTCCTCTGACAACCGCTTTCTCTCTTCAACAAGGCAGGAGATGTTATTGTAAATCTCCTCTTTTTCCTCTAAAACCAATTGGGCTGCATATTGTGAAAGTGAACTAATATTATAGGGGGCCCGTGCAAGATTAACTGCCCTTGTCAGGCTTGTATCGGCTATGGAATAGCCGCATCTTATCCCGGCCAGTCCATAGGCCTTTGAGAAGGTTCTCAAAACAATAAGATTCTCATATTCTTTTACATATGGTATTACCGTCGAATCGCAAAACTCAGCATACGCTTCATCTACAATAACTACTGAGCTTTTACAGTAGCTTACTACCTCAAGGATATCTTCCTTTTGCATCAGATTCCCTGTGGGGTTGTTCGGATTACAAATGTATATAAGCTTGGGCTTCTCTCTTTCATATGCTTCAATAATAGTCTGCTTTGAGTATTCAAACCTGTTTTCCGGTTCAAGAATATACTTGACTGGAGTTCCTCCTGCAATAATACAGGAATCAGCATACATTCCGAAAGAAGGAGCTGGGTACAATACTTTGTCACCAGGGCCTACAAATACATTTGCCAGTATTTGAATCAACTGGTCTGAACCTGTACCTACAATAATTTTTCTGTAATCCACATCCCAATGTTCTGAAAGAGCTTTCCTGAGTTTCACTGAATCGGTATCGGGATAAAGATTCAGTTCCGGGTTGTTTAAAATGAATTCGGCCAGTTTTTGTCTGGCCTTAAATGGTATGTTGAAAGGGCTTTCGTTTGCATCCAGCTTTATTTTGTACGGCTGTTGATTTGCATCATATGGTATAAAGGACCGTATTTCAGGTCTTATTAACTCTTCAATCATAATATCTCCCATCTACGCACATAATGCGTGCACATTTCAGACTACTTACTACTACCTATTGTCTTCTAAGTTCTGTATCATGTCTTCTGTCTCATGACCCCTAACTCCTTAAGTCCCAAATCTCACCTTGATAGCATTTGCATGGGCATCAAGCAGCTCCGCCTCGGCAAATCTGATTATGTCCCCGCTGGTTTTTTCAAGGGCTGACCTGTTGTAATAAATAAGGCTGGATTTTTTTACAAACTGATCCACGTTAACCGGTGAAGAAAATCTTGCAGTGCCGCTGGTAGGTAAAACATGACTTGGCCCTGCCATATAATCTCCAAGGGGCTCAGGTGAATAGTTGCCCACAAATATTGCTCCGGCGTTTTTTATCCGCCCCAGCAGGCTCATAGGCTCTTCCACACATATTTCGAGATGCTCCGGAGCTATTTTATTTGATAATTCTATAGCGTTGTCAATACTATCAACCAGTATGGCATATCCAAAATCCTTAAGTGATTTTTCAGTTATTGAGCCCCTACTTAAGGATGCAAACTGCTTTTCCAATTGTACTACTACCTGTTCTATAAGCTTCGGTTCATTTGTAATAAGTACAGATGAAGCCAACTTGTCGTGTTCAGCCTGTGAAAGTAAATCAGCCGCCACATACTCCGGCTTTGCCGTTGAATCTGCTATGACAAGAATCTCACTGGGACCGGCAAACATATCTATATCACAATCCCCGAATATAAGGCGCTTAGCTGTTGAGACATATACATTTCCTGGCCCGCATATTTTATCCACTGCCGGAACTGATTCTGTACCATATGCCATTGCAGCAATAGCCTGAGCTCCACCCACTCTAAAAACCATATCTATTCCGGCTTCCCTTGCTGCAACGAGCATGGCGGGATTTATACTGCCATCTTTTGAAGGCGGTGTACACATAATCATGGTTTTTACACCGGCAACTTTAGCCGGGACAGCTGTCATAAGCACTGATGATATTAATGGAGCTGTCCCACCCGGAACGTACAAACCCACCTTATCCAGGGGTCTTACAAGCTGTCCCAGAACCGTGCCGTTCTCAGAGGGATTGATCCAACTATTTTGAAGCTGTTTTTCATGAAAGCACTGAATATTCTGCTTTGCTCTTTTAACAGTCTCCAACAGTTCTGGATCAATTTTTTTATAAGCCTCAGATATTTCTTCAGCAGATACGGTAATTTCCTCTATCTCAGCCTGATCAAATTTCCTGCTGTATTCTCTGAGAGCATCGTCTCCATTAAAGCTAACATTTTCAAGAATATCAGCAACAATTTTTATAATACTTGACCCATTCTGCGTTTTAGTTCTCTGAGTAAGCTTTTTATATAACTCATTGGCTTTTAGGCCATTCTCATCCCTGGTCAGATCTAAAATGTTTATCATCTTTACCTCCGTCAACGTATTCAGCGAAATTTTGTAATATATAAACTACAAAAACCACATTTTAACTTAGCCTTTTAATAGCAGCTGCTCACGTACTCCGTCAATTATCCTCTGAATTCTCTCATTCTCCATCTTCATGCTTACTCTGTTCACAACCATTCTTGCACTGATATCTGAAATATTATCCAGTACTACAAGCCCATTCTCCTTTAAGGTTCTACCGCTTTCCACAAGGTCAACTATTACTTCTGACAAGCCCACAAGGGGAGCAAGTTCAACTGACCCGTTCAGCTTAATTATTTCAACGCTCTCTCGTCTGGTCTTTTCAAAATAATTCCTTGCAATGTTAGGATACTTAGTCCCGACTCTTTTTATTGTTAGTTCATCTATTCTACCTTGAAGCTCAGCCGGTCCGGCCAATGCCATTTTGCAGGCGGCAAAGCCCAGATCCAGAACCTCATAAAGATTCCTGCCCTCTTCAAGAATGGTGTCCTTACCGACAATACCTATATCAGCAGCGCCGTATTCTACATATGTTGGAACATCTGCAGGCTTTGCAAGAAAGAACTTAATCTTATTTTTTTCATCTGACAATATAAGCTTTCTTGTGGACGACTTTAATTCGGAACAATCAATTCCGATAGCTTCAAACAGCTCAACTGACATTTCTGTAAGTCTTCCTTTAGAAAGTGCAATAGTTAAATACCTCATATTCCCTCCGTTTTAAATGAATGGTTGTGATTGCCTTTAGTTAATTCCCGTTTAGTATTCTGTTAACACTGGTTTCATTTATTGTACCGTTAATTAAATCATGTACCCTAATAGCTCCGCCGTCATCAATCAGGATTACTCCGCCTATCTGCTTGGAGCGGGCGTATTCAAGCCCCTTTTCAATTCCTTCGGTTAACATCATTGTCTCAATATTCATATCCTGTTTTCTGAGAGTCTCTGCTATCTCAATGGCAATCTTTCTGTTCGTTTTTTTATAGCAAATCAAGGAATCCACACCAGGTCTGTCCTTTGATAAAAGGGTTTTACCGAGCGCCATCATAAGCATATTTATTCCTATTGAAAAACCAATGGCCGGGCATTCCTTACCGAAGGTTGAGGTAAGACTGTCATATCTGCCTCCTGAGAGTATGGGAAAGCCTACTCCGAAGGTAAAGCCTCTGAAGATTATTCCTGTATCATAATCAGGCCCCTTAAGCATACCAAGGTCAATTGATATGTATTTCGTAAAACCGTAGTCTCCAAGAATATTTATTACTTCTTCAATATTTTCAAGGGCAGCAAGACTTCTCTTATTTCTGGTTATCTTTTTTAACTTTTCTATAACGTCCAGTGATCCGAATAAGCCTGGCAATTTTAGTATCAGCTCTCTTAATTCTGTGGGCATATTGTATTGATTTACTATTTCTTCTACACCAACATAATCCTTCCTATCAATCAGCTTGGATATTCTGGATATATCTTTTTCAGACAGACCGGCTTCCTCAGCAAGCCCGTTAAAAAACTCAACCTGACCTATATCTATCTGAAAATTTTCAAGCCCGGCAGCCTTCAAAGTGTTTATGGCTACAGCAATAATCTCCGCATCACTTTCGCAGGAGGAATCTCCCAGCAGCTCGACACCAACCTGAGTAAACTCATTCTGGCGTCCTCCCCCAACCTCGTTAAACCTGAAAACATTACCTATATAAGAATATTTTATTGGAAGCTGAACATCACGATTTTTGGTAGCTGTAATTCGGGCAACTGGAACTGTAATATCCGGCCTAAGCACCAATATACGTCCTTTTTGATCAAAGAATTTTACCATTGCCTCCTGGGGAAAGGATTCAATCTCTGTTGAAAAAACGTCATAAAATTCTATGGTTGGTGTTTCTATTTCATAGAAACCATAGGATCTAAAGGTTTTACGGATACGGCTTTCCATTTCTCTTTTGGCATAACATTCATCAAACAGGATATCCTGCACCCCATCGGGAGTATATATTTTCCACTTTGACATAATTACCTCGCTAAATAAATTAATAGTGTATAAGATTCACATTCTCACCAGTTTCTTTAATATACTAAAGTGTTAAAGTGTTAAATTGGTAAATCGATAAATTATAATTATTATAGTTTATTTTATTATAACAGTCAATAGGTCTTAATTAAATGGTGTTATCCTACTATCTCCGCATACGGGAAGCTATCTACATGGATTTTTCAGGTGTAGTCATCTAACCTTGGTTATATCGGCACCTTCACGCATAAATAAAGTATAAATTCAATGTTTTTATTTTCAAGGAATAGTTTTACTCTATCCTTGCATTATTCCATTTACCTACATTTAAGATATTAATTAACTTCAAAAATATTTATACTTTTCCCCACAATAAAAGAGCTACCGGAATAATGCCGGCAGCTCTGATTCATAGATAAATTACTCTTCTATATTTTGTTCAACTTCTTTTTCTTCCTTTTTATCATTAATCTTTTCAATAATACCAGGAACCATATCCACCAGCTTATCCAGACCTCCGGATTTCTTGATGGGCAGAAGCTCGACCTTGTCGTTCTGGATAACCAGTACTGCTGTTGGAGCTATCTTGGCTCCGGTACCTCCTCCTCCGCCTAAACCCCCATTTCCCTTTTCATCAGTACCGTTGCCTCCTCCTACACCCATACCGAAGGTGATATTTATAAACGGTACTAAGGTGGTTCCACCAATTGTTATGGGCTCACCCACTACAGTTTTTGTCTTCAGAAAATTTTCCAACTTGTCAAAAATCACTTCTACGTTCTCTTTAAAGTCAAATTGCGCCATCTTTTTAATCTCCTTTTTATTTTTATTTTTTGGTTTTTAATGAAAATAGTTCTAAAAGGCTTGGTTATCAAAAACTCTATCGCAACTAGTAATAGATAGAATAATTGAATTCTTCCTGCTATGGTTAGACTGCCTTTTAGTTCTTCTTCCTCAAAACTTGTTTGAAGACGAACATTGAATTTATCTAAAATTGCATAACCAGCTCCCTGTAACGCACACAAGAGACCTGTATACATTGGATCTTCAAAGCCTACTTTTGTATAAAGCTCAAATTTCACCGGTACGCAATGATTTAGTAATTTGAAAAGACATTGTACTGCTTTTTCCAGTATTTCTGTAGTAAAATAGCTATACGGGGGTTTACTTCTGGACTTATTACCTTTGTCCTGATAATCTTTATGTTTAGGTTTCTTTTTTTTCCCGGGTTCTCCAGTTATACTCCGATGTACTCCAAATATTCCAATGGTTGAGGAAATGTGTTCAGAATGGTAATAAGTATTAAATTTAATCCCTCCAAACAACCAGGATACCTGTAATCTAAACCAGGTATCATCCAACTTTTCACCCGTAAAGTAGTATCTAAAGGGTATCAATAAAACAACCATCAGTATTAATAACAGAATCAGAAGTAAGAATAGGAATATCTGACCCAAAATATATAAAATCAGCATTAAAGCCTCCTAACAAAGTTTTACTTTGAAGCCACAATCTTTTTTATTCCCTTTTTAACTCCTTTGGCAATCCCCTTAGATAGACCTTTTGAAGCTTTTTTCATTATTTCGGGAGTTTGCTTGGCCCCTGGTATATGTTCAATAATCTTTTTTGTTTGCCTAAAGTTGTTCAACTGAATGTCAACAACTTTTCTGGCTATACCCTTTTCTTCTATACCAAGAACCATGTCAATCAAACCTTTAGACATTCTGTTCAATTCCTCAGGAAATTCAACCTCATAGTTGCTCTTGTTTCCAAGCTCCCAAAACATCAGCTTCAGCTCGGAAAGCTCTCTTCTGCAAGCCTTACACATATTTAAGTGGCCTTCTACAATGAGCTTTTCAAAGGGATCTATTGAACCTTCCAGGTAATCCTGCAGTAAAGCAGTGTCCATTTTCCCACACTTTTCTTCAATTATGTTGTCGTTAATATTCTGAGTCATTTTAAACCTCCCAAACGCCCTGTTTAATCAAATTGTCTTTAAGTGTTGCTCTTCCGTTATGTATAAGCGTTTTAACAGTTCCTGAAGGAAGCTTCATTGCTCCGGCTATTTCATCATATTTCATCCGCTTCATGTGCCGAAGCAAAATAGCCATTCGCTGCTTATCAGGAAGCTTTTCTATAGCATCTTCCAATGCTTTTTTTGTATCTTTGCAGACAATTGAAGCTTCAGTAGTAGTATCTGAACTAATAATATTCTGAAGTTCATCTCCAGCTTCGGTAGTTTGATTTAAAGAAATACTTTCCTTACGGCTTCTAAGGAAATTCAGGCATCTGTTTACTGTGATTTTCTTTATCCAAGGCAGGATCGAATACTGCTGCTTAAAGCCTCCAAAGGCTTTAAATACAGTAATGAATACTTCCTGAGTAATATCCAGAGCATCCTCCTTGTTTCCTGAATAGTGATAGGCAATTGAATAGACATACTTTCTATACCTTTCATAAACAAGTTCCAGACCTCTTCTGTTGTTTTTTTCATATTCTTTAAATATATTTAAATCTGAAACCTCCAATTACCTTATCCCACCTTTTCTTGTGCCATGCTTATATATACACACTTAAATAAAAAAAGTTTTAGAAAATTTAAATTTTTTTCTAAAACTTTGTAGTAAACTTATTTTATCTTATTTTTGCTAATCAAGCTATTAATATTGCAGTCATCCCGTGCTATACCTTCTTTAAATTTGCAAGAGAGGCCATAAGCCTTTTCATTCCTGGCCCCTCAAACTGAATCTCCAGCATCTGATCCCCATTATCGGCGGTTGCCTTGGTTATAGTACCCAGTCCAAATTTTTTGTGCTCTACCTGTTCACCGACACTAAAATGCACTTGCCCTGCTCCTGAGGACAATGCCGCTCCCAATCCCCTAAACGTTGACTTTTCTTGAACCGCTTTCCCAAATAAACTAGCTGAAGAAGAACTTTGACCAAACGAACTGCTGCCGGAGCTTGAATTTCCTCCGAATCCTCGGGATACAAGGTTTGAGTTAAGTAAATCCTTTAACGAGCCGGTTCCGGCTGTCTTAGGCTTATCCTGTCCAGAACTGGCTGAAACTCTGTTATCCCACGGAAGCCCTGTTTCTGATGACTCAGGTGTATTCCTCCCCTTAGTTGAACCGGAACTCCAACTTTGATTCGAACTCCAACTTTGATTCGAACTCCAACTTTGGGCTTTAGTCCAACCTGCTGTTTCCTTTTGCTGCCAAAGTGCACTTTCTGCTGAACCGAATGGGAACTCTACCAATTCCTCCGGAATTTCTGAAAGAAATCTAGAAGGTTTGTTATAGCTGGAGTTACCAAAAAGGGTTCTAAACCGTGCGTTTGATAAATACAGTTTTTCTCTGGCACGGGTTATGCCTACGTAGCAGAGTCGTCTTTCCTCCTCCAGTTGATCAGGCCCCTCTGTAATTGCTCTATAGCCAGGAAAAACGCCCTCCTCCATACCTGGAATGAAGACAACAGGAAACTCAAGGCCTTTGGCACTGTGCATTGTCATCAATACAACATAGTCCTGTTCTTCCTCCAGATTGTCCAGATCGGACACAAGGGATATGTGTGCCAGAAATTCCTCCAGGCTGTTTTCTTCACTCTGCTTTTCAAACTCTATTGCAACGGATTTTAGTTCTTTTATGTTCTCAATTCTTGACTGTGCCTCAACGGTATTTTCAATTTCATACTCCCTTAAAATTCCGGTATCATCAACCACCATTTCGAGCAAATCTGCTATGCCCACATTTTCCTTCATGGTTCTGAGCTTCAGAATCATTGTAGCAAAATTATTCAGCTTATTTGCAGCTCTTTTTAAAGCAGGGTATTCATCGGCAGCTGAAATAACTGAAAATATGGAGACTCCGCTTTCAAATGCCAGATCTTCGGCTGTTTCTACTGTAGCATCACCTATTCCCCGCTTTGGAACATTTACAACCCTTTTAAAGCTGACATTATCGGCGGGATTCTGTATAAGCCTGAGGTAAGCAATAATATCCTTTATTTCCTTCCTGTCATAAAACTTCTGACCGCCGACAATTTTATAGGGAAGACCCTCGCGCATAAACATTTCTTCAAGTACACGGGACTGAGCATTTATTCTGTATAGAACAGCAAAATCCTTATATTTTCGCCCTTCATCTTTTATAAGCTTCTGAATTTCTCTTGCGGTGTATAAAGCCTCTTCGTGCTCGTTGTCATTTTCACACATTATTATCTTGCTTCCACCCGCATTGTCAGTCCAGAGACTCTTACACTTTCGTCCCGTATTGTTTTTTATGACATGGTTTGCAGCATCCAGAATTGTCTGAGTTGAACGGTAATTCTGCTCAAGTTTCACAGTTTTACAGCCATTGAAATCCTGTTCGAAGTCAAGAATATTTCTAATGTTTGCACCTCTCCAGCTATAAATACCCTGATCATCATCACCAACAACACAAAGATTTCCATGGGCTTCTGATAATTTTCTGACCAGCATGTATTGTGCTGTATTGGTATCCTGATACTCATCCACCAGTATATATCTGAATTTTCTCTGGTAGAAATTTAAAATCTCAGGATACTCCTTAAAAAGCTTTATGGTATACATTATGATATCATCAAAATCCAAGGCATTATTGCTTTTCAGCTTTTTTTGATACAGAGTGTAAAGTTTTGATATTTTACCCAGACGAAAATCCGAAGAATACAGCTTTTCAAAGTGTGCAGCATCGATTAGTTCATTTTTCTGCTTACTTATATTTTCAAGAACAGATTTCGGTGGAAAGTTCTTTTCATTTATGTTAAGTTCTTTGATACATTCCTTTATTACCACCTGCTGATCCTGCGTATCATATATGACGAAACTCCTATCATACCCCAGCTTTTCAATATCTCTCCTCAATATCCTGATACAAATAGAGTGAAAGGTACCAACCCACATGTCGTTACTAAGGTCCCCAATGAGATTTTCAATTCTTTCCCTCATCTCCCTCGCAGCTTTATTTGTAAAGGTAATAGCCAATATATTTGATGGGAAAACCCCTTGTTCCGTGATCAGGTACGCTATCCTGTTTGTAAGAACTCTTGTTTTACCAGAGCCTGCTCCTGCCAGTATCAAAAGCGGTCCTTCATTGTGAAGCACAGCTGTTTTTTGTTCCTTATTTAACCCGTCTAATAAGCTCATTTCAATCCTCCATCTGTATTAAACCCACACAAGAAATTTGCTTCGTAAAGCTGTTTAGTGACTTTTGAAATTACTCTGTCTTTGCTGGCAAATTATCTTGTAAAGGGATACTCCCCTTTTAAACCCCGTGTCCAGTAATTTATTTACATAGAATTCTCTAGTAGTAATCTAATCTTTGATATATCAGCACCTTCAACACATTCAAAATATATAAATTCCTAGACGTTAAAAAGAACAACCAAGCAGCTTAGTTGTCCCTTTATTATATTTCATTTTTAGTTTCATTACAAGGAAGCGAGCTTGTTATGAACCGCGGCAAGGGTATCCTCAATGGAGTTATTCGAGCATTCCAGCTTAACATCGGCATATTTTTCATATAAGGGTGCTCTCTCCCTGTAAATATCCTCAAGGGTTTGGCCTTTCTCAAGAACCACTCCTCTGGTCCTTAGATTCCTAAGCCTGATATTGACTGTTTCTATTTCTATATGAAGATAAATAACTATACTGTTTTTCTTAAGATGCTCCATGGCTTTTTCACTGTAAACTACACTTCCGCCAGTAGCGATAACCGTATTAGTACAGTTCAGAGATAAAATCGCCTTCTCTTCAATATCAAGAAAGACCCCTGAGCCTTCATTATTTAGAATCTCCTGCAGAAGCTTCCCCTGCTGAGTTTGAAGCAGAACATCAGTATCAACAAAACTCATCCCGAAATTCTTAGCAAGTATAACACCAACTGTGCTTTTTCCAGCGCTAGGCATACCAATTAAAACAATATTTCTCAACATCAGGCTCCTTCCAACTACTCTGTCTTTGTATTGAAATTATCTATATAAAATTTTATAGTATGATCGCTCAAAGCTATATTAACATGTTCAAAGAACAGAAAATATATAAACTCCTTTAAGCTAAAAAAGTATAAGCTAAAAAAGTTATCTATTCTTGAAAAAATCTGATCTTATTGCCATATCGGCATACTCTAACCCTTTTAGCATTTCTTCCTTTCTTCCTTCATGGATTTTGCCCCGGAATTCACCATTTGACAGTACCACATAGTCCTCTTTTGTGTTTAACAGATTCCTTCCAAACACTGTAGACTCATACTCACGCTCATCTACTCCAAAAAGGTATAGGAGAGTGGGCATAAGGTCGATTTGTCCGCCTGTAGTATGGATTGTCTGCGCTTGCTGTCCCTTACTATATATAAGCAAAGGAATTTTTCTATCGTTCTCAAGCCACCATTCCTGAGACGGCTGTATACTTTGTATTTCATCTTTAAAGTATTTATGAACGGAATCATGATCTCCGTATATTACCAGTACTGTGTTATCAAGTACTCCCGACTTTTCAAGTTCGTCAATAAAGGTTCCTATGCACCTGTCTGTATAGTTTATGCTCTGGAAGTAGCCCCCAAGTCTGCTGTCAGCCAGTTCGCCCGTCAGCTTCAACTTTTGATGTTTCAAAGGCATCTCGAAGGGCGAATGGCTGGTTAATGTCACCATAAAATTATAAAATGGGGTTTTTTGATTAATTACTGTGTCCTTTACCTGTCTAAAAAAGGACCCATCGCTTAATCCCAGAAAAATAACCTCATCCATTTCGAAGCTTTTTGAATCTATACATTTTTTGAAACCCATATTATCCAGAGCCTCCATCCAGTTCCAGTATTCTCCGTTATCAGGATGAATCGCTGTTGTAGTATAGCCGTGCTTTTCCATTATTGAAGGCAGTGAATTGTAGGTGGTATAAGGAAACCTGAAGAAGGTACTGCCCTTTCTAACGGGAAAAACCGATGTATTTGTCATCAAGTCGGCATCTGAGCTGGTTCCCTCATTTATCTGCGTATAATAGTTATCAAAGTATAAACTGTTTGATAATAGTCTGTTAAGTGTCGGCGTTACCTCCTGCCCATCAACAGATTGTCCGATAACAAAATTCTCAAGTGATTCCACCTGCAACACCAGAAGGTTTTTCCCCTTATAAATACCTTTATAGCTGTTCGGTGGCAACTTCTCATTTTTTGCGTCTATCCAGTCCTGAATTGCTGTCCGGTCTTTATCGGATATCTTGTAAGGCTTGAAATCCGAGAAAAAGACATAACAGTCATACACATGATACCCCATAGGAGATGTGTTACTGATGGTCTGAGCAGGATTCCAATGAGTATAAAAAATATAATCATTTTTGTCATTACCATATACGTCAATAATTATATAGTTTACAGTAATGTATCCCACTGATAGGATAAAAATAGTAAAAAATGCAATCAATCTTGCTTTAAGGCTTGTATATAACGGAGAAGAATAGTAAGCCATCTTTCTAGTTATTATCAATAGAACTGCAATAATTGGAATATCAAAATAAAAAACGATATCACAGAGCCTGAACATTGCAAATATACTATCCCACAGATTATTCAGATTTCCCGTTTGCCGCAGGAGCTGGGTGGAAAGAAAATTGCCGCTGGCCCTGATATATACAGCATCAAAAGAAAATAAAAAGGAGCATAAAAAATTCAGAATCAGTAAAAACCATAGCCTTCCTTTATTTTTAGCCAAATAGCTTAGGGATAAAACTATCAATAAAAATGCAATACATATTGACATGTACTTTATGTTTCTCAGGCCCCGAGACATATCGATCAATGATTGATTATGGTTGTTTACAAATCCCATGAGTACAACTGATTTTAGAAGCAGCATCCCAAATGTTATAAACGTAAGCCACTCCTGAGCCAGGCATCCCCAAAACCCATACCCTCTGTTCAAGTTTCTTCTATGAGCTACGGTAATACCGTAAGAAGTTTTAGCCATCATATATTTATTTTCTCCCATAGAATACAAATTTTTGAATCAAATTTGTAGTTATTATATTACTTTAATAGATATAAAGTCAATTACTGCAGGTTAAAATAAGTATCAGAATGATTCCGATTAATATTACAAACCTTTTTTGTTTACTATAGCTGTCTAAAAAATTTTAATATCAAGCTTCTCTAATCCTGAAGCATTGCCGCCCCTACAATTCCAGCATCATTTCCCATTTCAGCCGCCTTAAGATCGGCAATTTTTATATTATAGGCCGGAGCAAATGTATTTTCCATTATAAACTTTCTTAATGGCTTAAGGAGAAACTCTCCCTCTTTACACACTCCACCGCCTATAACAATTACTTCGGGCTGAATGCTGTTTACAATATTAGCAAGACCTTCACCGATATACCCTATATATTTATCTACTACCGATATAGCAGTTTCATCGCCCTGTTTTGCGGCATCAAAGGCTGTTTTTGCATCAATTTTCTCTATATCACCTTCAACAAGTCTATTTATAAGTGAATTTGGATTTTCTTCTGCAGCCTTTCTGGTCTGACGGATACACGCCGTCGCAGACGCATAGTACTCCCAGCAGCCTTTCCTGCCGCAGTTGCAAAGTTCCCCATCCATTTTCAGAACTGTATGTCCAAGTTCAGTTGCGGCACTGTTAAAGCCACTGAAGATTTTTCCGTCAATAATAATACCGCTTCCTATTCCTGTACCAATTGTCACTGTTACCGATGTTTTATAGCCCTTTGCAGCCCCAGCCACACTTTCGGCATATGCTGCTATATTTGCATCGTTATTAACATACACAGGCAAATCTATATACTTTCTAAGTTCATCCCTTAATGGGACATCTCTGAACTTCAAGTTACTTGCGTAAACAATTTTCCCTTCCTTACAGTCGGGTACTCCCGGACTTCCGATACCAATACTTTTGAAGTCACTTATATTTAGTCCCTGTCCCTGAATTAAGTCAATTATAAGCTTTGCCATGTCTTTTATTATTTCAGGGTATTCCCTCTCCCTTTTAGTTGGGACAGATGCTTTTGAAAGAATCTTCCCGTTTTGATTAACCAGACCTGCTGCAATATTAGTGCCACCCAAATCTACTCCGATATAGTACATATACTACTCCTCACATAATAATTATTAGTTTTACTTTAATATAATACAGATAAAATAACAATATATTTTGTCGATCATCAAACAAAAAGCTCCCTTCCTGATAAAAATAAAAGGAAAAGGAGCTTTTGTAACCTTATAAATAATTAACAAGTACTAGAACTCCGGCTCAATCAATCCATAGTTCCCATCCTTACGCTTGTAAACAACATTTACCTGTCTGCTGTCTGCA
>JAEYWA010000237.1 GCA_023431385.1 Bacillota bacterium
CTATATTCTTACCCTTTAAACTATCCCCTGTAATTCCTTTTTTCTTGTCTTCCTTTAGTTTTGCAGCTAAGTCTAATAGTTCATTAATTTCAGCTGCTGTAAAATCCTTCAGTGTCAGAAAACTTCTTCCCTTTAAACTCATACCAGCACACCCCTTTTATGTAGAATAATTATACATATTTATGTTTATTTATACATTATATCTATTTGAGTGAAATGTCAAGTATATTTTAAAAAATCCATAGAGAAGCATATTGCCACTCTATGGATGATTATTAATTAAGCTCATCTTCCGGTGATATTGGTTCACTTGTCTGACTACCATCATCTGTTACTATATTCTGGTTATGCGTAAACATTTTAGACATCAAATCATTATTCAGAATATAGGTAGAAGTCTCCTTCAGCTTCAAGGCTCGTTCATAATCACTTTGATATAGATTAATATCGAATTGTTCTCCACTATTAATATCCCAGGCTCGGCTACCCTCAAACAGCCCCTCTCTGGATATCTCAAACATAACGTTATCTTTTATAAAGGAGCCTTGAAACAAATAAACGGTAAATGCCACAAATCCCGTATTAGAATTTATCAAATCACGCCCTAGTACATAGGGTTGAGGAATTCTAATATCAAAAAGATTGGCTATGGTTGGGAGAAAATCAATCTGCCCACCAATAGTTGAGATCGTATCTGTCACTCCACTTTTTGGAACATGGACAATTAATGGCACCTTAAACATCTCATCATAATCATAGCTTTTTCCAATAAACTTGGAAACCGTTTTATAATTCTCATCCATATTGCAGTTTAATCCATGGTGATCCCCATACATAGCGATTACGGTATTGTCATAGAGTCCAGCCTCTTTCAACTCTCTTATAAACTGGCCGATAGCTGCATCCGTATAGGCTACTGTTTGCAAATATTTCCCAAAAGCCGTTCCCTTGTCACTCTCCAGTAGTTGAATAGTTGCCATCTCCTCAGGCAGAACATACGGATGGTGGTTCGTTAAAGTAACTATGAAAGAGAAAAATGGATCCTTCTGTTTCTTTAAAATATCTATCGTCTGCGAAAACATAGATTTATCACTGATACCTAAGCCTATAATCTCGTCACTAATTAGATCTTCCTGGCTGTAAAATTCCTGAAAGCCCTGATATGGATAGGCCTTTTCCCTATTCCAGAAGGATCCTTCATATCCGTGAATGGCCATAGTACTATATCCATGGCTTCTCAGTAACCAAGGAAGTCCATTATAGGTGTTTTTTGTATATAGACTATAGCATTCTCGGTCTATTACCGGATACAAACTATTCAGACTGGTAAATTCAGCATCAACTGTATTACCCTTTCCTATGTTAGAGTAGTAATTATTAAAATAGATCGTATCCCTCTTTAATAAAGCATTGATATTCGGAGTTAGCTCCTGACCATTATATGTTGCACCAATTACAAAATTCTGCAAGGACTCAACCTGTATGACAACCAGATTCTTGCCTTTGCATAATCCTTGATAAATATTGGCCTTTGGAGTTTCCTTTTCCTCCTCTACCTCATTCAGAACCTTATCATTCGGTATAGTTTTATTGCTTATGCTATCGACTACACTGTAGTATAAATCATTTAAATGGTTACTGAAGAATTCAATAGAATTGAATTTACGTATCGCCTTAGTGTTTAAAGGATTAATAGCGACTACCACTAAAGTCAAAAGTAAAATCCACCTGAATCTCCTTACAATGCGTCTTGTAATATGAAATCTCTCTGCCCAGGTTTTAGCGTATTTTCGAAACAGATAATAAGTTATCGGTACTTCAGCAATCATAATAAAGCTAGCAGGAATTAAAGTTGCCAAAAAACTATTTGGAACTTTTGCCACATTGGAAGCCTGCCACAACTGCTTTACAGAAACCGTCTGATTGTAATAATTAAAATACATCGTATCCGAAAACATCAATAATGTAAATCCTGCATATAGAACCAAAAAAACTATATTACTATATTTAAAATTACTTGTACCAAACTCCAGAAAAAGAAGCAGCAAAACTAAAATACTGCCTATGGTTACTATACTTCCAACCAGACTAACATGAATTAATCTATAATAGGTAAACAGCTTTATGCTCATTAACACGATTAACATCCAAGGTGATGTCATAAAACTTTTCACTTTTTCCATCTTATGTCCCCCTTATCTATAGATTCCTATGACCTTCTCTATGCTACCTCTTTTTCTTGTTTTATTCAATACTTTCCATGTATTGTTAAGAAAACCTTAGGATTTTATACATAAAAAACCTCACATCACATTTAACTGTGATGTGAGATTCTTAACTTACTGCCATTGGGTTTCCCCTTACAGGTTTTATTCATTTAACTCTCGATTACTCGTCTTTTCCTACTTCAGTAATGGATTTTACTAATCCGGCGATTCCCTGAATCTCAGATGGAATAATAATCTTCGTTGCTTTTCCGTCAGCTGCTTTGGCAAAGGCTTCTAAGCTCTTAATCTGCAAAACAGCACCACTTGGTGCAGATTCATTTAAGAACTTGATACCATCTGCATTAGCCTTCTGTACAGTAAGAATGGCTTCGGCCTGACCTTCTGCCTCACGGATGGTCGCTTCCTTCTTCGCTTCTGCA
>JAEYWA010000146.1 GCA_023431385.1 Bacillota bacterium
TGAAAGGTTCGAAAACATCAGGGCTACAATTGGGTACTTCTACAGCGGTGCAAACGAAGCTCACTTCGGGCACAACCCTAAATGGTGGCTAAACGGTATGCCACTGCAAGAAGGGTACAAATTTAACAAGGTAGGGTATTTCACCTTGACCTTACAATGTGAAATGACGGATTCGGAATACAACAGATGGAAAAAAGTTGCAGATAAAGCCGGGGTTGAATTTCCATCATCTAAAACCGCCGTTTGTTCTATGCGGGTTGGTGTATTGCCGGATGTTGACTGGCAAAACATTCGCGAGTTCACCCTCGCTTCGTCAATGTCTCAGACAACCTACCGCCAAGGAGCAGATGCGTTTGACCCGACGTCAATTATAGTCCGTGCCGGTATCGGCGCATATGGCAGCGAACTCGCCTACCAAAATTTAGATTGGGATGACCTTACCTACTATGCAGGGGCACGAGGAATGAAATATAAAGAGAACGGTACGCAAATCACTAAGGGCTATCGCTTCTGGGTACCCGGAGAGAAAGACCTGTGGGTAGTTGTCGGGAACAAGAGCATTGTAATTCCGTTTACAGTTACGCCTTTTGTTTCTTCCGTTAAAGTGACTGACGAACCTGATGCGGGTAGCTCGACCTTTGTCACAGGCGACTACTCCGTTAAGACTACCTATAAGGACGGAACTTCAGAGGTACTCAGTGGCGACTATCTCAACATTTCAGTCGGAGGTCAGAGAATGTATCAAGGCGGCGAATATGTAATCCCTTCCGGCACTTCCACTGTTAAAATAGGCATGGGTGATTTTTCTGTCGAACGTAAATTGACCGCTCCGAAAAAAGAAGAATCAACACCATCGCCGTCAACACCCCCAAATGCCAACGCCACCGTTATGAAATCCGGCGAATACTATATGAAAATCGGTGACAGATGGGTTTACCCTGATAAAGGATATGATTACTGGCTTATTCTGTCAGAAAAAAAGCCTGATAAACCATTTAAGGTTACACTCGTAGGCGAAGATAAAGACGGCGGACCTGAATATACAATTGAGTATTGGGACCGTTATGTGGTCTGCAGTAATATGTGTGTATCGGATCTGCAATTGCATGCAGATATTAACAAGCTAACGTATAGAATCAACACCTATCCAGAGTCCGGCTTCAGCACAATAAGGGTTTACGCAAGCCAAAGTTACCTTGTAAAAGGCACAGGGAGTGGAGTATTCGCTGAAGTGTCAAAGGGTTCTGCTCCCGACTTAGCCAAAATCGTCTTCATAAAAGCTGATACGCTTTCCGACACACCGTCCACCACACCGACGCCATCCGCTCCTGTCACCGCCAAAACGCCTGCGCCAGCACCAAGCAAAGCTGTGAAGATACACGCAAATCCCTCGAAAACTACCTACAAACTTGGTGAGGGCTTTGATACCACCGGGCTAAACGCAGTGATCGGTGAAGGTGATAGCGAAACAAATGTCAACGGCAAAATCACCTTTTATACCTCTAATACGGTGCAGCTGACACAGGGCCGTAAGTTCACAACCACAGGAACTAAGGTAGTCGAAATACGGTATGATGGTAAAAAAGTGTCTGAATATACCATCACTGTGACCCAATAAAGCATCCCCACCAGTTGCACCGCTCCCTGCATAGGTTGGCGGAAGTACAGACCTTTGAAAATATAGTTCGCACCAGCCGTCTGATCTACAACGGCAGTGTAACAGAGCTAAACCGTGAAATCCGAATGTTCCCGGTCTCCATGGTCGCCGAATTGCTGGTTTTAAGCAAAGAGAGTATCTTGTGGAGCAGGTTGACAGTCAGTACCAATTTGACCTAATATGCCCATTGGACTTACATCGGCGGCGGAGGCACTTCATATGACGAGCAGCCCTGTCATCGTTACCCCACCAGCACCGGACAAGCCAAATTCACCCACACAGGGGGAAATCAAGGTTCCCGGTACAGTGGACGGCAAGAGTAATGTCACAGTGAGCATCACGGACAAAACTGTGCCCGGCGCCTTTGACAAGGCATTGGCTGAGGCTAAGAAAAACGGCACTGAACAATATGGAATCACAGTGGTTCTCCGTGCGGACACCGGCAAGCAGGACATCGACGGAGCGACCTATACTTTTGACCAGTACGGCGTGACAGCGGATGTGCCGAAAAATCTACGATACACCACCTACACCGTATAAAAGGACGACAGTTTCTGGAGCATCTCCCGCAAGCTGGGTTGCCCCATGAGCGAGTTGGAACGGCTGAACAACAAGAGCCGGTTTTCTCTCATCCTCCCCGGCGATGTACTCAGAGTACCAGAGAAGTAAAACAACGAATCAATAAAACTATGGGTAAACCGGCCAAAGCCGGGACGTAAAGCCGAGGGTCTAAGGTGTCGCAGGGCGCTATGATAGTCTGGCTGCGAGGAGGGGGTTGAGTTAAATTAACATGACCCTTATGTGGCTCGATTTACTCACAGAAACAAAGATTATATATGTATTGAATTAACGGCGGAAAGTTAGAATGATTTGACCTGAAAGTTATAACAACGCACCACAGACGCTGGAACGGAAAACTAAACAAAATTTGTAATCACATTAATTTGAAAGGCTCTTCCGAGTTGATCTGCGAAGAGCCTTTTTCCTAACCTTTTACTT
The DNA here is from genome assembly GCA_023431385.1 of Bacillota bacterium. Taxonomy (GTDB): domain Bacteria; phylum Bacillota; class Clostridia; order Acetivibrionales; family DSM-1351; genus Ruminiclostridium. Next base: position 2,657 of record JAEYWA010000146.1, read on the forward strand.
TGGACTTTTGTTCTTAATACTAAAACCATGTATATTGGCATAAGCTGAAATTTTTATTTTGTAATTGCCTGCTTCATTTTTTGCACATACTCGAATAAAGGCTTGGCTGATGCTTCTCCATGTTCTTCAATCAGCTTTACAATAGCACTCCCTACTATTACTCCATCAGAATACCTGCTTATTTCATATGCCTGCTCCGGAGTAGATATTCCAAAGCCTACTGCCGTAGGAACATCAGTAACAGAGCGTACAGCACTGATTATGGAGGGCAAATCCGTTTTTATTGCTTGGCGTACACCTGTTACCCCCATTGAGGAAACGCAATAAATAAAGCCTTTGGCCTCCGAGGCTATCTTTTCAATACGTGTCTCGGATGTAGGTGCAATTAGTGAAATAATGTCTACGTTATATTTTTCACTGAAAGGCAGCAGTTCTCCTTTTTCCTCATAGGGAATATCAGGTATTATTACTCCGTCAATGCCAGACTCATTACAATCCTTGAAAAAATGGTCGTATCCATAGGTAAACACAGGGTTGAGATATGTCAAAAATACCAGAGGTATTTTAGTCTTTAGTCGGACTGACCTGACCATTTCAAATATTTTAGGAAGGTTCGTTCCAACAGACAGTGCCCTGACATTTGCTTTTTGAATAACAGGGCCCTCTGCAATAGGGTCAGAAAAAGGTATCCCTATTTCAATAAGGTCGGCACCTGCATTAGCCATTGAAAGTATGAATTCTGCTGTCTTATCCAATGACGGGTCCCCAGCAGTCAGAAAGCCTATAAAGGCTTTGCCGTTAGAAAAAGCATTTTTTATATTACTCATTTATATTCACCCCCATATATCTGGCTATAGCAGCCACATCTTTATCTCCGCGCCCTGAAAGACACACGACAATTATCTGATCATTGTTCATGGAAGGTGCAAGCTTTATGGCATGAGCTATGGCATGTGCACTTTCAATTGCAGGGATAATGCCTTCAGTTTTTGATAAATACTCAAATGCGTTTACTGCCTCTGCGTCTGTTACAGAGACATATTTAGCACGGTTAATATCATGCAGATAGGCATGCTCCGGGCCTATTCCGGGATAATCCAATCCGGCTGAAATAGAATAAACTGGTGCGATCTGCCCATATTCATCCTGACAGAAATAAGACTTCATGCCATGAAAAATACCCAGATTGCCCTTGGCGAGAGTGGCAGCATGCATATCGGTATTAATACCCTTCCCGGCGGCTTCACAGCCTATAAGCCTGACAGAGTTGTCATTAATAAAATCATAGAAGAGCCCCATGGCATTACTGCCGCCGCCGACACAAGCTATTGCAGCATCGGGAAGTCTGCCTTCCTTTTCAAGCAACTGCTCCTTTACCTCTCTGCCTATTACACTCTGGAAGTCTCTGACGATGACAGGAAAGGGGTGAGGACCCATGACAGAGCCCAGCACATAAAGAGTGTCATCAACTCTTGTAGCCCATTCCCTCATGGTCTCATTTACAGCATCCTTCAGAGTTTGCGTACCGCTTGTAACAGGGTGAACCTTTGCACCCAAAAGTTCCATTCTGAACACATTGAGTCCCTGACGCCTGGTGTCTTCCAACCCCATAAATATTTCACATTCAAGCCCCATCAATGCGGCAGCGGTTGCAGTGGCAACACCATGCTGTCCGGCCCCTGTTTCTGCAATAACGCGTTTCTTTCCCATTTTCTTAGCAAGGAGAACCTGCCCCAGAACATTGTTTATTTTATGCGAGCCTGTATGATTCAAATCTTCTCTCTTGAGATAAATTTTAGCCCCACCCAGGTCTTTGGTCATTTTTCTGGCGTAATACAAAAGGGAGGGCCTTCCGGCATATTCTTTCAAAAGCGTATTGAGCTCTTGGTTGAAGTTGTAATCATTTTTGTAGAAATTATAGCTCTCCTCCAGTTCTATCAGTGAATTCATAAGAATCTCGGGCACATACTGGCCTCCGTGTTTTCCATATCTTCCCTTTATCATTTATTTCACACTCCTTATAAGATTTACTATATTCTTAATTTTGGCTTCATCTTTAAAGCCGTTGCTTTCAACTCCGCTGCTGATATCAACACAAAAAGGACGGGAGGTTTTTATTGCTTGCAGGACATTTTCATGATTTAAGCCGCCTGCCAGAAAAAAAGGTACGTTTTTACTACTTGCACTACTTACACCACTCATGTAACACATACCATTCATACTTCCGGCAAGTTTCCAGTCGAAGCTTCTGCCTGTACCGCCATATTCCGTATCTGTAAAGGTATCAAGGAGCAAAAAGTCTGTACTGTACTGACTGGCGGTACTTAAGGATAGGGCATCCTTAACCCTGAGAGCTTTTATTATGGGTTTTAGGCAAGCAGCCTTGACCAGCTGTTCTCTAAGGTACTCAATATAGGAATTGTCTTCATCTCCGTGTAGCTGAATATAGTCAATAACTCCTTGAACGCACAAGCGCTCGATAAAAGAGATATCAGCATTCACAAAAACCCCTACTGACCTGATTCGGTTGTCAAGGTAGGCCTTTAAGCGTTCTGCAATTTCAAAGCTTACCTGCCTACGGCTTTTGGCGAAGACAAAACCCACAAAATCAGGTAAAGTCTCATTACAATACTCAATATCCTGTTGTCTGGTTAAGCCGCATATTTTAATTCTTGTCTCCAATTTACTTTCACCCTTCACCTATTACTTTATTACTGTCCTTTTATCAATAATTTGCATTGTAAATTCACTTTAACTCTTCACTTTTTACACTTCACCCTTCACTTTTTTCATATCAATATTCACTTTAAGCCTGTCTAGGGTGTCAGCAATATTTCCGCTTTTCATTAAGGTCTCTCCGATAAGCACTGCATTTGTCCCATTTGCCCTTAACATCGATATGTCTTCGGGTGTTTTGATTCCGCTTTCTGACACAAACAGCTTATCCTTCGGTACAAGCTCTCTTAGCCTGATACTGGTGCTAATGTCCACTTCAAAGGTGTTAAGATTCCTGTTATTCACACCGATTATTCTTGCTCCGGCTTCAAGGGCACTATAGAGCTCTTTTTCATCATGGGCCTCCACAAGACAGGATAGCCCCAGCTCATCAGCAGTCTTAATGTATTCTTTTATGGTTCTGGTATCCAGTATGGCACATATGAGCAGTACTGCATCGGCGCCCATAGCTTTTGCTTCATATAGCTGGTAGGCATCAATAGTGAAATCCTTCCTGAGCACAGGGAGCGATACCGACTGCTTTATTTCCCTTAAGTACCGGTCACTGCCCAGGAAGAAGTATGGCTCAGTCAGGACAGATATTGCGCCAGCGCCGGCACGTTCATACTCCCGGGCAGCGTCAAGATAGGGGAAATGCTCTGAAATAACACCCTTTGAAGGAGAGGCCTTCTTGATTTCGCAAATAAATGTAATGTCATCTGTCTTCAGAGCATTTTCAAAGGAATAGCAGGTGCTGCCCGGGGCGGCAGCCAAGGCAGTCAAAGCTTCCTTTTTTACAGCTTCACAGGGTTTGGCTGCCTTGGCTTCAGCAACCCTTATTATTGTTTTCTCAACAATTTTATCTAATATCATAAATACCTCACATCCTGTAAATGACTTTAGGAATTTGACAGGGAAATAAATTTTTGCAACTGGTTATTTGCAGCACCTGAATCAATCAGCATTTCTGCCATTCGGACACATTCCCTTAATGTTATGTGATTGTGTGACATATATAGGCATAATGCAGAATTCAGAATGACCACATCTCGTTTTGGCCCTTTCTGGCCGTTCAGAATATCCCTTGCTATCAGGGCATTTTCCCGGGGATCACCGCCAACCAGATCAGAGGGCTGACATCTTATGAGTCCAAGCTGTTCAGGACTGATGAAGAAGCTGTTTAACTTACCGTTGTTTACCTCACATATGGTGGTGGTGTCACAGAGAGTAACTTCGTCAAGCCCGTCGTGACCGTGGACCACCATTGCACGTTTGACACCCAGGTTAGCCAGTACTCTGGCCAGAGGTTCCACGAGATTTTCATCATACACACCCAGAAGCTGCATATTGGCACCTGCAGGATTGGAAAGAGGGCCTAATATGTTGAAAATTGTTCTCACGGATAGTTCCTTACGAACCGGTGCCGCATATTTCATTGAGGCATGATAGGTGGGGGCAAACATAAAGCAAATACCGATTTTATCGAGTATCTGAGCGCTTTGTTCTGCCGTTAGGGCTATATTTACACCTAAAGCCTCCAACAGGTCTGCGCTACCACACTTGCTTGAAACTGAACGGTTACCGTGCTTTGCCACAGGAACTCCTCCTGCAGATATAACAAATGCAGAAACAGTTGAGATGTTAAAGGTATAGGCTTCATCACCGCCTGTTCCTACAATATCCAGAACATCCGTATCAGGACGAATTTTAGTACATTTTTCCCTCATAACCTTTGCACAGGCTGTAATTTCCTCGATTGTTTCTCCTTTCATGCGCATTGCAGTAAGGAATGAGCCAATTTGGGCATTTGTAGCTCGGCCCTCCATAATTTCTTCCATAACTGTTTTAGTCTGTTCAAGACTCAAATTTTGCTTGTTTATTATCTGATAAATAGCTTCCTGAATCATATTAAACCTCCCATGTTTGGCTCAGCCGATATTTTTTCAAGAGCAGTACTAAGAAAATTCTCAAGAATCGTTTTACCCTTTGGGGTCAATATGGATTCAGGATGGAACTGAACTCCATATACGTCAGCATTTCTATGCTTTACCCCCATAATTTCTCCTGAACTGTCTTCGGCTATTATCAACAGTTCGTCTGGCAGCGTTTCACGGACCATGGAAAGTGAATGATACCTGGCTCCTTCGATAATCGGGGGAAGGTCTCTGAATAGTTCGCTGCCATTTGCTATGTGTATCAGACTCTTTTTTCCGTGCATAAGTTCTTTTGCATAGGATATAGTTGCTCCAAAGACCTCACATATGGCCTGATGTCCGAGACATACCCCTAATATGGGTATTTTTCCAGTAAAATGACGGATAACCTTCTCGCATATCCCTGCATCGCTGGGTCTGCCCGGCCCGGGAGAAATAATTATGTGAGAAGGCTGTAAGGCTTCAATTTCCTCAATAGTAAGTTCATCGTTTCTTATTACCTTTATATCATTATTTATTACTCCCACAAGCTGAAACAGATTGTAGGAAAAGCTATCATAGTTATCAATTAACAGAATCATCAGTCAAGCTCCTTTCCGGACAGTTCCAGTGCGTTAATAATAGCCTGGGCTTTGTTTGTTGTCTCAACATATTCGGTTTCGGGTACGCTGTCGGCTACAATGCCTCCACCTGCCTGAACATACACCGTATTATCCTTTAGAACGGCAAATCTTATTGCTATACAGGTGTCCATGTTTCCGGTGAAATCTATATAACCTATGGCACCACCGTATATACCTCTTCGAACTCCTTCAACATCATTTATTATCTGGCAGGCCCGTATTTTGGGCGCACCTGAGAGAGTTCCGGCGGGAAGCAGGGAAGAAATGGCATCCAGCTGATCAAGGCCTTCCCTTAATTTACCTGTAACCTTTGATTCAATATGAATAACATGTGAGAATTTCCTTATACTCAGATAATCCTCAACTTTTACTGAGCCGAAATCACTGATCCTGCCGAGATCATTTCTCCCTAGGTCTACAAGCATATTGTGTTCAGCAAGTTCTTTTTCGTCACTAAGTAATTCCTTAATTGCCTGAGCATCCTCATGGTCGGTTTTCCCCCTGGGTTTTGTACCCGCTATAGGGAAGGTGGACAGATTACCGTTCTGAAGTCTGAGTAGTGTTTCAGGAGATGATCCGGTGATCTCAAGCTCCTTAAACTTCAGAAAAAACATATATGGAGAGGGGTTGGTTGTTCTGAGAACTCTATAAGCCTGGTAAAGGCTACCTTCATAACTGGCAGACCTCCTTATTGAAGGAACTGCCTGAAAAATATCACCCTCAAAAATATGTGACTTGACTTTATTAACTATTTCGCAATATTCCTCTTTGCTGAAAAGGGCCTTAAATTCCGACAAAAGCCTTGAGGTGGGGGAGGGAACAGGTAATGAGGTCTTGATGAGGGATGTTATATTATCCAGTTCCTTAATTGCTTCCTGGTAGTTGGCCTCCAGGTTATCGGTTTTAATATTAATCATCAGTATTATTTTTTGTTTAAAATGGTCAAAAGCTATAACCTTGTCAAACAGCATAAGGTCAACATCATAAAAGTTAGTCTGGTCCGTACCTTCAAGTTTTAATGACGGTTCAGCGTATTTGATGTAATCGTAAGCAAAGTAGCCCACAAAGCCTCCCGTGAACGGAGGAAGAAAGTCTAGCTTTGGGCTTTTGTATTCCTTAAGAATAGCCCTGATGTAGCTGTTTGGATCTGAAGTTAGAGTCTTTAGCTCCTTAACTCCTGTAATCTCCAGCAGTCCATCCTTACACTTCAGCTCAAGGGTCGGATTGAAGCCTAAAAAAGAGTAACGGCCCCATTTTTCACCGCTCTCAACACTTTCAAGCAGGTAATACTGACTGCTTATTGCCCTGATATTCTGTAGTACTGAAATAGGGGTTTTGATGTCGGCAAATAATTCCCGGCTAACCGGTATCACGGTATAGCCCTTAGAAAGTTTCTTTGCTTCCTCAAGACTTGGTTTATACATTTTACCACTCCTTTAAGATTTAAATAGCTTACGTGTGAATAGTTACCCCTGGTAACAGTTCACGATGTAGCAACTATGATGAAAATAAAAACACCCGCCCATGACTAGAAATATAAGTCAAGGACGAGTGTAGAATTCACCCGCGGTGCCACCTTGTTTTGTAAGATAAATAAACCTTACACGCTTATAGAAATACCAACATATTTCCCACATATAACGCATGTGTTACGTCGCAGAATACTTTGAAGGACAAGTCCTTCATTTGACTGCGCCCTCAGTGGTCCATTTGATGTACTGCGTTCTGCGGGGCTCTCAGCTTCCCCCGCTCTCTGTAAGTGCACGTTCGGAATAATAGAAAATAATATTCCAACACCGTTATCTCCACTTCAACGGTTTAGAGGAATAGTTAAATAGTAAATTAACTGTTCCTACAGGGCAGATATTTAATTAATAATAGATTACAGCTGATATTCAATTTTGTCAATATGGTATTTTTATAAATTTGATACATATTATTACAATTTACTCCCGTACGAGCTTTAAACAATGGTTGCACACAAAGCAGCTGAACATCTTTGCAGGGCTCATCACAGGCGTAAAACCGCCGTCCAACAAGACGCATCCATGCGCCTCTTGGATTCAAAGTGACCTCCTGTCACTTTGCCGGAAAATGCCCTGTTCTTTGCCAACAAAACCGGCAGCTGCTTTTAACCATGCTTCCCATTGTTTCAAAGCTGTACTCGCGTATATTGTAAAGCTATATGTTAAAGTTCGCAAAGTATAATGAGTAAAAATAGGGAAGTTACAAAAATAAATATCAGTTTTACTCCCGTACCAGCTTTAAACAATGGTTCCACACTAATGAAAAACCTGGAATATTCCAACAGAAATTAGTAGAAGACCTGAAAGTACTGTTGCCTGCTCGCCGAGAAATTTGGCTGCCCATCGTCTTCCAATAACTTCACCAAGAGATATTGTCGCAATACTAAATACTATCACTGAGAGAGTCAATACACCAATATTTACTCCTGTCATACCAGCACCGAACCCTGTCCCCAGACAGTTTACAGCCAAAGCTATACCAAGGAGTACTGATTCCTTCAGTGAGATATCTCCAGAATAATCTCTATCTGCAAGACTGGGATTATCCATTACAGCTCGTAATTCTCCAATGTATTGATGAGATGTCGGAAGTTCCATTTCAGTGTTATTCTTTTTTTTAGTAAGATAATAGCTGATCATTGTATATAAACCTATGAAACACACTATTGAGCCGCCGATTATATTGCCATAAAAGCTTGGAATGTAATTGGATAGGGCGCTTCCCAACAAACTAGACAGAAGAGTCGCAATTCCTGAAAATAATGCAATTGCGAAATTTGACCTAAAGGGGACCTTTATTTTTCTTGATCCATAGGCAAGGCCGATAACCATATTGTCAAGATTTGGTGCTAAGCATAGTAGAAATATGGATATAAAACTAACCACTGATAAATCACCTCACTAGGTCAGTATATTGACCTGATGAGATGATAGTGTATGTCCGGTAATAATATATCTTTGCCAATTATGTTAATATTACTTGCTTTTCTCTTTATCCGAACTCTTTGACGTGTCTTTATTCAGAGAACGGAGAATCTTCTCTGCAACAATTTTTCGGGCATTTGCTTCACTGGTAAGCTGAAGTGCAAATAAACGCAGAGAGGTTTCATAATCTTCATCAGATAGTTGTTCAAGATTGGCAGAAAGCATATTAGATACTTTACTGAAGGCTTCATCCTGAAGCTTTGCCAGTTCCTCAAAAAAAATATGATATTTCGCTTCATCAGATTGATTACTCAAGGAGCCTGCTATAAGCGGTATAGGTAAAATTGGTTTAAGCATTGACATAATATAAAGAGTCACAAGATGAACTCTATCGTACTTTTTATTGACCGGACGCTTAAGATAGCCCTCTTTAACATAATTGTTTACCATGCTTGAGGTTATTACCTTACCTGAGGCATCAGTATCAAAAAGTTTCAAAAGCCGATCAAGATAAGTTACAACCTGATCCATATACAAATCTATGCTTGGAAACTGATTCCAACTTTCAGTTTTGAATGTGCTTAGTTCAGCTGAGAATTCAGATAAATCCTGCCTAAGCATATCAAATTTTTCAATCTTGGAAGCATTTGTTTTTCCAGTAACGGTTTTAGCAATATTAGCTTTTTCTGTATCTATTTTGTCAGTATTCTTATCTGTACTCAAGTTAACCTCCAATTTTTATATGTTTTAAGTATAGCATATAAAGTTGATTTTACAATGTAGTTAATAATAAACATTGACAACATGAGCAATAATGTGTAACATAGTAATCAAAACTAGATGATATACTTTTTAGTTGTGTATTATTGTAAGTATTATTACATATTAAAGCAGATAATTACAAAAAATAACACAGGCTGAATTAATATCATATTTAAATCTTCGGAAGGAAACAATAAGATATAGATATGGTGAATGGAAGGTGATTGCGTTGATGAAATTAAACAGTAAAAGAATTACTGTATGGGGAGATTCAATTTTGAAGGGAGTAATTCTTGATGAGCAGGATGGTAGGTATAAGGTACTGAAAAACAGTAGTGTAAACAGTTTTGCAGAGATAACGGGCTGTTCACTAAAAAATAATGCATATTTCGGAATGACTTCTACAAAGGCACTTAATAGGATGGTCAGTTCCATGGAAAAACAGTCTTTGGACAAGAATGATATTGTTATATTGGAATTTGGAGGAAATGACTGTGATTTCAACTGGGCAGAGGTATCGAGTTCACCTGAGTTCGAGCATCAACCGAAGACCACTATAGAAGCCTTTAAGAATTCGCTTCAGAATATGATAACCTTATTCAAGGAAAAAGGTGTAACACCGGTACTTATGAATCTGCCTCCCCTGGAGCCTGAAAGGTATTTTAACTGGCTTTCAAGAGGTCTGAACAAGGATAACATACTTCGGTTTCTTGGTGATGTATCAAGGATATATCGCTGGCAGGAGGCTTATAATAATGCGGTTGAGTGGGCTGCAAGACAATACAGCTGCAGATTGATTAATGTAAGAGAAAGGTTTTTGGTAAGCTTTAATTACAGCTCACAATTTTGTGCCGATGGAATTCATCCCAATGAAAAGGGACATGAAAAAATACTAGAATCACTACTGGACTTTGCTTTTTAATATACTTTATATTAAAAGTTTTAATATATGTATAAAAAACTGTTGATAATTGATTCGGACTAACAGCACATGTATGACTGTCAGTCCGAATCGGTTAAAAATACTTACCGGGCTTGCAGTTCGGCAAGCTTTGAATCTATATCCTCTTTTGTAATCACAGAGAGGTAATTTGTCTTTAATTCCTGAGCTTTTTTCAGCATTTCAATAGATTTTTCTGTATCTCCCTGTTTATCAAGTACAAGTGCATAATCATAATAGGCTTCGGGGAATTTGGGGTTAAGCTCCATAAGTTTTTTAAAGGTTTCTATTGCTTTATCCTGGTCTCCCAGAAGAAAATAGGTCTGTCCCAGATTATCAACTATTACGGCACCCGAACTATTATAATCAAGGGCTTCAAGATTAAAACTCAAAGCTTTTTCAAGATCTCCTTTTAGATTATATAGGTACCCAAGACTACCGTAAATACTTGTATTTTTGTACTTTGAAATTACTTTTTCCAGCATTGTGATAGCTTCATCAAGCTTACCCTGTTTCCAAAGGCCAAGAGCATAATTTGCCTGAACGTCATATAACTCGTTGTTAGAGATTTTTGGGGATCGCATATGTTCTTCAAAAATTTTCATTGCATCTTCCAATTTACCACTTTTAAGAAGCATATATCCATAAGTTGTCACAACGTTTGATTTGGCAGCGCCGGTTTTATAAGCCCGTTCAAGCCAGTTTAGAACACCGGTGTTATCTCCGCTCGCATAGGCCTTATTAGCTTTTATTATAAAATATGACGATTTGAGTTTTTTGAACAAAATATTTCCTCCCTACGCATGGATAAAATTAAAGTGATGTTTCTATGTTTTCGATTTTATTATATCAAATAGTGTATAAATGTACAGGTATTTTGTGCTGCTGAAACATTAAGAATATAAATTTTTCTAGACGAAAAAATTTATTTAAACATATGTGCTATAATAGGGAATGGTCGCAGAAGTAATAGATATTAAACGGTAGCAATACAGGATTAATCTTTATTATAAATTCTAATCAATTGGATGAGGTGTATTTTCGAATGGAGTATGATATTCACATAAAAAAGGCAGTACTGCATATTTTGGACACAAGTATTAACTTCCCGGTTTTATCAAACAGAGAACTGGAACTGGATGGAGAGATTTCAGAATTCCTTGAAAAGCATATAGCTAAAATACTCGAAGACACTAACTTGAAGAAGGCTCAGTTTATTGGCGAGGCTAATCCTGCACGGGATATTTGTGCTGCTGTAAAAAATGATGAAGGCTGCTTTTTGGAGGCCAGCAGTGCTTTAGGCGGTATGTTATTTGATATAATGCTTAAAAATGTTGATATTACTCCAGCCGATCTCATATGCTGCCTGTGTTACATAAACAACGAGCAACATCTTGGTATATTAAAGCTAAACTATAAAACAGGATTTACCCACTATGTAAATCAACAGGAGGAGGGGGCAAGCAACTCAATAATCAGGCATAAAACCCTTCTACCCTCTGACGGACAAAAGGTGGACGAAGCAATTTTGATAAGTATGGAAACAGGACAACTTAAGCTTTTGGAGAAACTCTATGAAATCAATGGAGCAAAGGAATACTATTTATCGCAATATATTTTCAATTGCTCTACTAACCTGTCGGATAATCAAAAACTAAAAATAATTGACAACGTTACAAAGAAAATCAATAAGAAATACTACGATGAAGATTTCGACAAGATGGCCAAGCTTAAAAAGGTAGTGTCAGACAGCATTGAGGAGAATAAAGAAATAAGGGTTGAGGCTATAGCCGAAGAAATCTTTGAAACAAACCTGGCAGTTAGAGAAGAATATATTCAGGAGATCCAGAAAGCCGGACTCAAGGATGAAGCAATTGAAATTCCTGAGAAAATCGCCGAGAAGAAATTTAAAACCTATAAAATAAAGACCGACACAGGTATTGAAATTAATTTTCCTCTCAGCTATTACGATAACAGGGAGATGATAGAGTTCTATAATAATCCTGATGGCTCAATCTCAATCATAATAAAGAATGTTAGTAAGATTACAAACAAATAACATCTTTACTTCCTATGTCTCTCTATTAGGTTTGGAGAAATAAAGGAAGGCAGATATTTTTTCCATAAGGGCTCAGCTTCAGTATATTCATAAGTTGATATTTTCTCGTATAGCCAGGCTCTGTCAAAGGACGCTCCCTTTAAAGGTATATTTAAAGGGTTCATATCCCTACCTAGAAGATTCGTGCCATCGGAGTATACTTTATACTTAATGCCGGAGGCCTCGAGTATGGTTGGAGATATATCAAGAAAGGATGCCACGACCTTGTTTTCCGAGTATTTTTGATTATCAGGTGTAATAATAAACAACGGTACAAATTCGAAATATTTATCTTTGTCTATAAAGGACGCCTGTGCAAACTCGGTTGAATTTATATTAGGGGTATGATCTCCGTAAATAATTACATAAGTATTCGGAAATTTCTTTTTTACCTCGGTCACATGACTTTTTATTGACTCATCTACATAGCTAAATGAGTTAAAGTAATTTTTTACCAACTCATTTTCAATATCATCATATAATGGATTATTGTAATATTCTCTAGCACTTTCAAAGGGTCCATGGCTTGTCATGGTAATAATGTATGAAAGAAAGGGCTCCTCTGTTTTATTCAATTTATCGAAGGCAAAGGAAAATACTTTGTCATCGGGAGCACCCCAGCCCACGTCCTCATAATTCATTGAGCTTATGTCATAGAACTTTTTAAAACCCATTTTTGAAAGAGCAATGTTTCTGTTATAAAAGGTTCCTACATTACCATGGAAGGCCATGGTATTATAAGATGCTTTTGAAAGCTTCGTTATCACTGAATTCGGATATTTATATGAGGTTAGTTTGATGGCAGGGAAGGAATCCAGTGGTTCCACACTGTTTATAACTGAAAATTCAGTATCGGAGGTGCCTCCTCCCTGATGGTAACTTAATGTATACGGATAATAAGTACAGTTATTTGATAATTCATTTAAGTAGGGCATTACATACGAATTTTTATACTTTTGACGGATGATATTTGAATCCATGGATTCAACCTGAATGATTACAAAGTTTGGCTTACTGGAATAAATTGATGGAGAGCCGGATGCTTTTTCTGTGCCGATCTCATTGCCTCCCGTTTGTAATTTACCGTAATTTATCTGTTCAATAAGCTTTGATTCACTATAGTTTTTTATAATATTTACCGCACTGTTTGCGAGTGTTCCATACCTCTCGACAATTTCCGTTTCACCTGTATACCTGTCATCCATATACTGGATTATTGATCTGTTGGAATAATAGTTATTGATCTCTACAGATATAAGAATAATTAGAGAAAGAGCGAGTACAACAAACTTTAATATGGGGAGTGAATACTTTCTGTTTTCCTTTTTGAAGTATTTGAAGAAAATATACAGAGCCAGAGGCGCGTCAATAAAGACCACCAGAAGCTGCATGCTTTTGGGGTTTGCTAAATGAGTTGCTGAAATAAGTGCCTCTTTAAACAGGGATATCCACTGTAAAAAATGAAGATAGCTGTGATAATACAAAAAGTAGGATATGTTTGTAAAGCAATAAATCCCTTGAGCTATCATTACAAATAAAAAAACATACCGAGATTTGAAGCTGAGTACTATGGCAAATACTATTATACTGCACAACAGACTGAACTCGAATTTGCATATGAGTAAATCTTTTGTAGCCTGAGGGATCAGGAAGTAGTTATATAATGTTAGTTTTATGCTATTAATAATAATAAAAAGAACAATTATACTGAATAACTTTCTATATTGTTTATCATTAAGGGCAGCTTTAATATTTTTAATACCATTGTTTAAAATACTCTTAAGCATTAACTTGCACAGCATTCCTTTCTACCTGCAATTATTTAATCTACTTCTTTTCAGAGTAAGGCCCAAGTTATCGAAAGACGATCGAGCTATACAAATAATAATATTTTACTTGATTTTCGCCATTATCCCCATGGTATTTTTATAGGATTGCTTGATAAACGGCCTGTTATAATCTGTTATATATTTTCCTGAAATATTGTTGATATCTGGTATAGGGATAATTTTATACACAGGTCTATTATTCACATAATATTTATCTACCCAGGTTGGGACATAATCTACAGTTTTAATTATTACACCCTTATCAGGAGTCTTTTCCAGCTGAAGGCTTACAATCACACCATCTTCTGTAAACACTTTATTTGGCCTGTTCGCTTTATCCACTCTTCTATATCCTGATATAAAGTTCCCCATAGAGTAGATAATATATTTATTCTGTCCATTAACTTTTACAATTTCAGACTTTTGAATAACATGAGGATGAGATCCAAGAATGATATCGGCACCCCAGGATATAAGCTTCTTAGCTAACGCCTTTTGAGTGGAATTGGGTTCTCTCTGATACTCAGATCCCCAATGTACAATGACAATTACTGCATCTGCTTCAGCATCCTTGGCCGCTTTTATATCCTTTTGCATCTGTTGCTCATTAATAGGACTTATGTAGGTATTTTTCTGTTCAGTACTGAGTTTACTGTCCAGTCCGTTAAACATTCCAGAATAAGCAAGGATACCAAGCTTTAATCCATTAACCTCTTTGATGACATATTTATCGTTGCCATTGGTTGAACTCCCGACATTTATCATATTATTTTTGTTAATCATTTGAATGGTGCGGGATAACCCTGTTACGCCCCTGTCCAGGCAGTGGTTATTAGCTGTTGATAATATATCAAAGCCTGCTCCCGATAAAGCTGTGAGTATGTCATCTGGAGTATTGAAGCTCGGGTAGCTTGTATAGCCAGTTTTTGGGCCAGCTGTAACTGTTTCGAAATTTCCTATTGTCAAATCTGCTTTTGAGAGATAGGGCTTAACATACTCAAGAAAACCAGTAAAATCATAGGTGCCCGTTTTCGGAGAGTAAGCGTTATTCAGGTTGCCCTGGTGAGCCATAATATCTCCAACGGCAGAAATAGTAACTGAAGCAGGAGCAGTTTCGGCATCAGGTTTGTTTTCTAACTTACTGCCAGAATCTGGCTGGGACGGAGATTGTGTGTCGGGCTCTGCTGGTGTTTTCTCATTGGATGGTACATTTGCTTTCGTACTTTCATCTGAAGAGGACGGCTCTGCTGATGAAGAGGCATCTGCACTCTGGAGTTGTCTATCTGCAACAGCTGTACTGGCTGATGCAGAATCAGACCCGGGGGTCGAAGAAACTTCAGAAGTATTAAAATCGTTAAAAGCATATATAATTGATGAACTTCCCAGCAGAATACAGCACATTATACCCAATACAATAAAAGTATTCTTGAAAAGACGATATTTGCTATTCATTTATATGTACCTTTCTAAAAACAAAAGAATTTATGTATTATAAAACTAACAATAAGACTATATCATAAATTAGTATTTAAATGGTATACAATTTATATAATAAGTAAAAATTAATTTAGCAAAAAAACAGAAGTTTCACCGTTTGTTTATTGTAATTCAGTTTAAAACTGTGTTAAATTGGTATTATTAATTATATGATATTATTGAGAATGAGGGAGTTATGGAGGTTGATATATATGGAAAAAATTAATAGGGTTATTCTTATTGTACTGGATAGCGTGGGAATAGGCGAACTGCCAGATGCTCCGGAATACGGAGATTTCGGCAGCAACACGCTGGGAAATATAGCAGGCAGCTGTGGTGGAATTAACCTTCCGAATATGGTAAGCATGGGGTTAGGGAAAATCGACGGTGTTGACTATCTGTCCGTTCCCCGGGATATCACCGGAAGCTATGGGAGAATGGCAGAAGTCTCAAAAGGTAAAGATACTATAACCGGACATTGGGAAATAGCTGGTCTTCAGTTGGAATATCCATTTCCTACCTACCCTGACGGGTTTTCAAAGGAGTTGTTGAATAAATTTGAGCAACTAACCGGAAGAGGTGTTTTGGGCAACTGTGTGGCCTCTGGTACAGAAATAATTAAAGAATTCGGCGAAGAGCATATGAAAACAGGAAAGCTGATTATTTACACCTCTGCCGACAGCGTATTTCAGATTGCTGCCCATGAGGAGATTGTTCCTATAGAAGAGCTATATAGAATATGTCAGATTGCTAGAGAAATGCTTCAGGGAGAAAATATGGTTGGACGAGTTATCGCCCGCCCGTTTATAGGGCAGCCTGGCAATTTCTCACGAACTTCAAACAGAAGAGATTTTTCTGCTGAGCCAACCTCTGATACTATACTTGATAAACTCAAGAAAAAAGGACTCGATGTTATTGCGGTAGGAAAGATTGAGGATATTTTCTCGGGCAGAGGAATTACTCTGGCCGAACACACCAAGAGTAATATGGAGGGTGTGGATGTGACGTTGAAATTTATGAGGGAAGATAATAGAGGACTTATTTTCACAAACCTTGTAGACTTCGATATGTTGTTTGGCCACAGAAATAATCCTGAGGGTTATAAGCAGGCTTTGGAAGAATTTGATGCAAGACTCCCAGAAATTATTGCAACGATGAGGGAGGAGGATATTCTGATAATAACGGCTGATCATGGCTGCGATCCGACAACTCCAAGTACAGACCACTCCAGAGAACATGTACCCGTACTTCTGTATGGAAAAAATATAAAACAGGATGTTAACCTTGGAACCAGAAGAAGCTTTGCAGACCTGGCAAGTACTATTTCAGAAGCTTTTGGAATTGAGAATACTTTTCCTGGTAAAAGCTTTTTCAGAGATATAGCAAAATAGGAAATACGTTTGACAATGAAATTTATATGTATTATTATCGTTCTAGAAGATATCCTTTAAAAGAAGTATTCCTAATTGATAGGCTTAGTTTGGTTATGGATAACTTGAAAATTGAATATTAGGGTGCAGATATGGGAAGCAGGTTAGAACCCTGCACGGTCCCGCCGCTGTATTGGAGGAATTCTCTAAGATATACCACTGGTTTTTAGAACTGGGAAGGTTTAGAGAGTGAGGATGCCTAAGTCAGAATACCTGCCTGTATCCAGGGAATGGTTAAGCCCATTCTCCGACACTATAACTCTACGAGAGATAGGGGAGGTGATTGTCAGTTTTATACTGTTTATACAGCTATAAAATTTGTTGGAGTGAAATTAAGCCTTATAGCAGGATGTTACATGGTTCCTGTATAATGGTTCAATGTCAGTCAGGTAATCCTGCACTCCAGTGATGCTGTACTTTCTAATAAATACATCACCCCTTGAACACTATGTGTTTAAGGGGTTTATTAATGTATTTTTTTATTTTTTTGGCTATACCTTTAAGGTGTATTTATTCGTATCCATTTGAAAAAACTTAAATCGGAGGGCATTTGAATGAAAAGAATAATATTATCATTACTACTTATTTTAATACTAACAATAGGATTATTTACAGCTTGCGGGCAGCAAGGTGCGCCAGCGGCAGGGAGCTCAGCCGATACTTCTACCCCAGTCTCGGTTGGAACTGAAACGTCGGGACAAACAGCAGAGGGGGGGCCAACACAGGCCGCTTCCAATAATAAGGAAACAGCCTACCCATTAACCTTGAATGATGCAAACGGAACATCGGTAACAATAAAGGCAAAGCCAGTCAAAATTGTTTCACTTCCACTGGGAATATGTGAAATGCTTATGTCAATGGTTGAAAAAAACGAAATTGCTGCTATGACTCATTATGTTGATGACCCGGTTGTCTCAAATATAGCTGATGCCGCAAAAGGTGTGGGGCAAAGACTTGACTTTAATGCAGAAAAAATAATTGCGCTTCAGCCCGATCTAGTGCTGGTAGACACCTGGCAGGATGCCAATATTGTTAAACAGCTGAGAGATGCAAATTTAAATGTTATTGTTACAAACACCCTGACAAATGTTGATCAACAGAAGGAAATGCTTAGACTATTAGGGAATATAACAAACAATGCTGCAAAAGCGGAAGATATTGTTAATTGGATGGAACAGAAGCTTAAGGCTGTATCAGATAAACTTGCAGGACTTAAGGAGGATCAGAGACTGACAATTATTGATTACAGCGAGATGGGTTCTACTAGTGGTAAAGATACAAATTTCGATGATGTGGTGACTAGAGCAGGACTTATCAATCCCGTCTCAAAGGAAGGGTTGGCTGGCTGGCCCGAGCTTTCCAAAGAGATGATAGTAAAATATAATCCTGATATAATCTGCCTACCTTCCTGGTATTACGACGGTAAGATAAGCCGTGATTCCCTGTCCAAGTCCATCAGGGAAGATAAATCCCTTGCTGGGGTAAAAGCAGTTAAAAATAATAGACTGATTACAATACCTTACAATCACATGACTACAACCTCTCAATACTCGGTGTTAGGTATTGAAGATATGGCAAAAGCCGCATATCCGGATTTATTTAAATAGACATGGAGGCTTCTGGTGATAAAATCAAAAATAAAAATTGGAATAATACCGTTAATGCTTATTGTTTTACTGATTGTAATGGTAGCGGGCACTGCTATAGGTGCGGTTTATGTACCGTTTTCAGATACCTTCAGAATAATACTTAAAAATATTGGAATTCTGCCGAATGCAACCTTTTCTGAAGGACAGGAGCCAATAATATTTCTTGTAAGATTCCCAAGGGTGGCAGTAGCTGCCCTTGCAGGTATTGCACTTGGCTGCTCCGGCGCCGTCATGCAGGGCATGTTCAGAAATCCTATGGCAGACCCCGGAATACTTGGAATATCCAGTGGTGCGGGTCTTGGCGCTGTCCTGGCAATAAAGCTGGGTCTGGTGGCCGCAGGTATGTTTATGCTGCCCTTATTCGCCTTCGTCGGTGCCTTTATTGCCATAATGGCAATCTACATATTATCCTACAGAAAAGGAAAAGTACCTGTTCTGACTTTAATACTTTCAGGTATTGCCATCAGCACTTTTCTGGGGGCAATAACGAATATTATACTGACACTGTCCTATGATTATCAGGTTAAGGAATTTCTTTTCTGGTCTACAGGAGGCCTTGAAGGCAGGCGTTGGGAACATTTTCAGCTGATACTATTACCTGTTCTGATAAGTGTAATTCTAATGTTGGTTTACTCAAGGGACTTGAATGTGCTGCTTATGGGTGAGGAAGAAGCCAAATCAGTGGGGCTTGACACAGGAAGGCTTAGAACAATTTTACTGGTGCTGGTATCGGTAGCAACTGCCAGCGCTGTTTGTGTAACCGGAGCAATAAGCTTTGTAGGACTGATTGTCCCTCATATAATGAGATTGATGGTGGGGCCCGACCATAAGATACTTCTCCCGGCCAGTTCAATTGGAGGTGCAATATTTCTTGTGATTTGTGACCTTATTTCCAGAGTTGTTGCAATCCCTTATGAATTGGGTGTAGGTATTATAACTTCTCTTCTTGGAGCACCATATTTCCTTTATCTTCTTCTTAAATCAAAAAGAGAAGGGGGCACCGTGATATAACTATGAACAATCTTATTGAAATAGAAAATCTTAATTTTACAATAAACAATAAAAAAATTCTCAGCGGAATAAGCCTCGGTATTAAAGAAGGTGAATTTGTTGGACTAATAGGACCTAACGGAGCCGGTAAAACAACATTTTTAAAGTGTATTAATGGAATAAACAAAGCGGAGGGTGAAATTAAAATAAAAGGGAAGCATATCAGGGATTTTACTGATAAAAAGCTGGCAAGAGAAACTGCCCTAATGAATCAGAATACAACCATAGGTTTTCCTTTTTCAGCCCTAGATATTGTTCTGATGGGAAGGTATCCCTATCTTAAGAGATTTCAGGCTGAGTCAAAACAGGATCGTGCCATAGCAAAAAGATATATGTGCTATACCGACACAGCAATGCTGGAAAATAGTCCTGTAACTGAAATGTCAGGAGGGGAGAGACAAAGGGTTATGTTTGCTAAAACCCTTACGCAGGAAACGGGAATTGTACTGTTGGACGAGCCAACTGCCAGCCTTGACATTAAATGTCAGGAACAGATATTTAAGTATTCCCGGGAGCTGGTATATCAAGGGAAAACTGTGATTGCTGCAATACATGATTTAAAGATTGCAGCAAGGTACTGTACAAGGCTTGTACTTATGAACGGCGGAGAGATTGTAGCAGACGGTGCGCCGGAAAAGGTACTTACTTCTGAAAATTTATCTGCTGTTTACGGAGTTAATGCGCTGGTTTATAAAAACAGAATAACCGGTCAGCTGGACCTTATTATCAACAATACCCTTTCTGAAAAAAAATCAGAGAGAGTTCATGTTATTGGCGGGGGAGGTGCGGCATCAGCTGTTCTTCGGGAGCTTTACGAAAGAGGCTATACTGTAACTGCCGGAGTTTTTTCTCATGGAGACAGCGATATATCCAGTGCTGAAGTTTTCGGAATAGAATATGTGGTTGAAAAGCCTTTCAGTGAGATATCTGCTCAGATGCATTCAAGAAATGTTAACTTTATTAGAAATTCAGGTTTAACAATTCTTTGTAATATGCCTTTCGGGCCTCAGAATGTTAAAAATCTTGAAGCAGCGTTAGAGTCGAGAAAACTTGTTATAATTGAGGATGAAAAACCAGAAACAAGGGATTTTACCGGCGGTATGGCCCTTGAACTATATAAACAATTAAAGAAGACTGCAGTCACCGTAATTACATCAGCTCAGCTGCATGAAGTTTTATAGTCTTTTCTTTAAGAGAATTATTGATATTAGAATTTTTGATTTTGTTGCTTTCTTTAGTAAACCGCTAAACAGCTTGGGAGGATATATGGGGAAATTAATTCTTGTAACAGGTGGAGCCCGCAGCGGCAAAAGTACATTTGCAGAAGAAAGGGCCAGAGAATTGGGAAATGCTGTTCTTTATGTTGCAACAGCAAAACAGATTGATGATGAAATGGAGCAAAGGATTGCCAAACACAAGGCTCGCAGACCAGCAGTATGGGAGACCTACGAGGGCTATAAGAATCTTGATATGGCCCTTGATGGGATAATAAAGGGCAAAAGTGCTGTACTACTGGATTGTGTCACAATAATGATAACAAATCTTATGCTGGATGAGAGCTTTGATTGGGACAGCCTTTCAAGAGAAAGAGTAGAAGAAATTGAAGGCAATATTCTTCATCAGATTGAAAGGCTTGTCAGCGTTGTTAAAATGAATGAGGTTCCATTTATTCTGGTAGCAAATGAGGTTGGCCTCGGTGTAGTGCCACCGACTTCCATGGGAAGGGACTTCCGGGATATTGCTGGAAGAATGAACCAGTTCCTTGCCCGGACAGCAGACGAGGTTTATTTCTGTGTTTCAGGTATACCTATGAAAATTAAGGGGTAAGCCGACAGGTTTCTTTGTTAATTTTAGTTGCGCTGCATGGCAGCAGAAGGATGATAGAATGAAGGCCTTAAAAAGATTTGTGTTGATGCTGCAGTTTTTTACAAGAATACCAATAAAAATACAGATTACGGCTAATAGCTCCGATTTTGGAAAGGGACTTTTATTTGCACCTTTTGTAGGACTTGTAATCGGAGCTGTTCTAGCAATTGCAGCTTATGGATTACTATTTATTTTTCCTAAGGTTATGGTTTCAGCAGTAATCCTGGTGCTTTACATGGTAGTAACCGGGGGACTCCATCTTGACGGCTTGGGTGACACCTTCGACGGAATATTTTCAAACCGCCCCAGAGAAAGGATTCTGGAGATCATGAGGGACAGCAGGGTTGGAACTAATGCTGTCCTGGCTGTCTTCAGTGTTTTACTTCTGGATTTTGCTGCACTTATACAAATTAACAATGAATACTATTTGCGAATTATTCTGCTGATGCCCATGGCCGGAAGAATCGGTTCCCTTGTAGGAGCGGCAGCTTCAAACTACGCCCGGCAGGGAGAGGGACTGGGAAAGTCATTTATAGATTTCTGCGGCAGAAAGGAACTGGTGTGGGGATTAGTCATATACTCTGTGATCAGCTTTCTGACTTTGGAATATAAGCTATGGATTGTAATGCTGCCGCCGCCAATATTAGCCTTTTTTTTGGTACGATTTTTCAGCAGCAAAATAGGAGGAGCAACCGGAGACATACTTGGAGCTGTTTGTGAGCTGAACCAATGTATATTTCTGTTACTGGCATGCGCAGTGCTGGCATAATTCCTATCCTATAGAGTATTAATTTCAATGCTCTCGATAACAGCACCTGTCAACATAAGAAGCAATCCAATCAAAAAAATCAGCTTTTCATTTCTGGTCAGGTGTATATCTCGAAAGCTTTTTGTAGTTGTGGTTTTTCATTGATGCTTTCAATATGGTTTGTAATCAGCTGGATTATTCCCGGTCCCGATAAACCTCCACCGACTCCTAAAAGAACACCACATATCGGCTTTGCAATTTCAGTTTTAAGCAGGAAGCTAAGTAATATGAGGAAAATACCCGTGATTAGCTGTAAAATACCAAAGAGAACTTTATTTTTGATGTTATTCCTCCTCGTAGATAAAAATTTCTTCAATACTCATGCCAAAATAGTGGGCAATTTTAAAAGCCAGAGTAATAGACGGGTTATATCTACCGTTTTCCAGAGAGCCGATAGTTTGCCTGGATACCTCTAGTATTGAAGCCAGATCCTTTTGTCTTATTCCTCGTTGCTTACGTATTTCTTCAAGTTTGTTCTTCGTGGTTACCTCTTTATGTTAAAAATGGTAAGTACACTTTCCGTGCATATAAAATAACATAAAGGCTATTTTTAAAGTAAACTTTCCATAAATAAATTATCAAATAGTTCTTTTACATTTGTTAATCGTGTTATAAAATAATAACATAAACGAACATTTGGAGGGATTATATTTGAGAAAGCTTACGGATTTAAGGATTGATGAACTGGCAGGCTATTCCTATGATTGCACTTGTGGAAGAAAACACAGCGTGGACATAAAAAAAATATCCATAGGTAGTGAGATATATAAGGAGCTACCAGCTATACTAAGTGAGTTCAAGCAAAAGAAAATATTTATTATTTCCGATAATAATACTTATGGAATATATGGGGAAAAAGTACTTGAGTACCTTGAGGAAGAGGGTTTTAAGATAAGCTCCCATGTATTTGCTCCAAAGGGTCATCTGGTTCCCAATGAAGAAGCCTTGGGAAGGCTGCTTGTTGAAATTGACAGTGAAGTTGGGATGATTGTCGCAGTTGGTTCAGGGTCAATAAACGATATTTCAAGAATTATTAGCAGTAAACTAGAAATCCCTTATATAATTGTGGGAACAGCACCTTCCATGGATGGATATGCATCAACTGTATCCCCTTTAATAATTAATGGTTTTAAGAGAACCTTTGAGGCTGTTTATCCGTACGCCATTCTTGCAGATATGGAAATTTTGAAGACTGCTCCTAAAGATATGATTTGTGCGGGCTTTGGTGATATACTTGGAAAGCTGACAGCCTTGAGTGATTGGAGGCTTTCAAGAAAAATAAATAATGAATACTATTGCCAAGCATGTGCTGAGATGGTTGAGCTTGCCATAAAAAAATGTATTGATAATGCTAAAGCAATTGAATCAAGGGAGCCTAAAGCCATCGGATACCTTATGGAAGCACTGATTCTATCGGGAGTAGTAATGGGCATGGTGGGTAATTCAAGACCAGCTTCCGGCTCTGAACATCATCTCTCTCATTATTGGGAAATTGATGCCCTGGCCAAGGGAGTTGAACATCCTTTGCACGGTAATTCAGTGGGAGTTGGAGCAGTTATAATCAGCAGGATTTATAAGAAAATTAATGAGTTAATACCTTTGGACTTTGAGCCACCGACACCTGAATATGTAATTGAGCAGCTGAGGAATGCAGGAAGCATCTATGATCCAAGAGTTTTGGGAATAGAAAAGGAGGTCTTCCGAAAAAGTGTAATTCATGCAAAGGAAGTAAGGCCGAGATACACTGTTCTGCAGCTGGCACAGGACAATGGAATTCTGGAAAAGGTAGCTGAGGAACTGACAGAGTTTTACTACTGATTGAAGATCTCAAGTTATAAAATTAAATTAATTTACATCTATAATTAAAAAAATAAATAAAAGGACTGTTACATACTATAAGTGCATAGTTTGGAATAGTCCTTTTGTTTTGTACAAAAACTGTCAATATGCAAAATAATATGTCGAATCTATAAATAATTTTTATGCAATTTGTTGACTATTCCATAATTTGTCGATATAATGATTATAAATTAATTAATACTAGCTAGTAAATTAATTTAGTAAATTTGAGACGGGCATTTAAATTAGGGAGGAATAATGTTATGAAGATGCGCAATGTGATAGTATCCGCAATATTATCTGTAACAATGTTATTATCTGTGACTGCATGCGGTTCTGGCAGTACTGTAGCAGAGAACACTAGTAAAGACTCTACTAGTAATTCTAATGATAGTGCTAAAGCAAGTAGTACTACTAAGATGACTATGTGGCATATTCAGACTCAGGAGAATGTTGCTGAGATTATTAATGCATCAATGCAAAGATTTGCAAAAGACAATCCGGGTTTTGAAATGGAAGCCGTTCCAATGCAGAATGACCCTTATAAAACAAAGCTTATTACGGCAATGAGTGCCAATGAACTTCCAGATGTATTTATTCACTGGACAGGCGGCCCGATGGTTTCATATATTGAATCAGATATGCTATATGATATAACCGAATATATGAATAAGGATAATTATAAGGATAAATTCCTGGATGCAGCAATCCGACAAGCCACTTACAAGGATTCAATCTGGGCTGTACCAGTAGAAAATGTTTCACCTGCTCTGATGTTCTATAACAAGAAACTCTTTGCAGATAATGGTCTTGAGGTTCCTAAAACGTTGGATGAATTTGAAAAAGTAAGTGATACATTTGTTCAAAAAGGAATAATTCCTATTGCTTTAGCCAACAAGACAAAATGGCCCGGTTCAATATTGTATGGCTATGTTCTTGACAGAATAGCCGGTCCAAATGCTTTTGCCGATGCCAATAACGGGGTAACAGGGTTTGACACTGAAGACTTCCAAGCTGCCGCAACTAAGATTCAAACCTGGTCTAAAAAAGGTTATTTTGGCAAGGACTTCAACGGTATGGATTATGATGCAGGACAGGACAGACAGCTGTTCTATAACGGAAAGGCTGCTATGTATATAATGGGAGGCTGGTTCCTGTTCACTGCCAAGGGCGAGAACCCTGAATTTGTAGATAATATTGGGGTTATGCAGTTTCCAGCAAATCCTGACAGTAAGGGGAAGGCAACTGAATACATAGGAACAATGGGTGACAACTTCTATTCTGTAGCTAAGAATTCTAAGAACCCTGAAATGGCATTTAAAGCAATAACATACCTTCTTGATGATAAGGCCGTAGAAGAAAGAATTCCTGCAGGTAAAATTCCGCCTCTAAAGAACATAACATTAACTGATGACATTAGCAAAATGATTTCAGACAGCGCATCTTCTGCTACCAGTATGCAGCTCTGGCTGGATCAGTTCTTAGCTCCTAATGATGCAGAATTGCATAAGGATTTGTTGCAAAAGTTACTTGCAGGGTCTATTACTCCTGAGGAGTATAACAAAAGTATGAATGAAGGTGTAAAACGCAAGTAATATTACTCTACGCTTTTAAGTATGTCTTTATGATAATAATGGTACCCGAAAGGGTACCTGTTATTATCGAATAACTGGAATGAGAGGTTATCATATGGGAGTGAAAAAACGATCCCTGGGAAATGAGAGGAAGAGGTCTACAGCTATTGTTGCTACTCTTTTTCTATTACCTATAGCATTTTTCTTAATAGTTTATATTTTTCGCTCGGTATTCTATACATTTAAATTGAGTTCTTTAGACTGGAACGGAGTGAGTCAGTCAAAAGACTTTATAGGTATTGAAAACTGGAAAACACTTATTGCCGATAAAACATTTTTCACTACTATAAAAAACAATATAATAATGGTTGTAACCTGTCTTGCTGTTCAGATGCCTGTAGCACTGGTTTTAGCTTATTTACTGGACTGGGCCAATAAAAGGGCAAAATTTCTTAAGTCAGTATACTTCCTTCCATTACTTATGAGTTCGGTAGCATTGGGCTTTCTTTTTAAGCAGCTTCTCGATTCAAATTATGGTCTTGCTGGAGCAGTTATGAGTCTTTTTATGGATAGCCCTTTTAATCTGCTGGGTAATGAGAAGACTGCAATATGGGCAGTAATAGGAGTAATATGCTGGCAGTATATTCCTTTTTACATGGTATACTATTTTGCCGGCCTGACCTCAATTTCACCCGAGTTGTATGAAGCGGCAGTAATAGATGGGGCAAAGCGACACCAATACATATTCAGAATTTCTCTCCCCATATTAAGTGATACCATTAAGGCTGCCACCATTATGTGTATAGTAGGCTCTTTGAAATACTTTGATTTGATATATGTTATGACTGAGGGCGGACCTTCAGGCTCAACAGAACTTATGGCTACCTACATGTATAAAAGTGCATTTACTCAGATGAAAATGGGATACGGCTCTACTGTAGCTGCGGCAATGTTTATCATTATTACCACCATTTCGCTATTCACTTTTAAGATGATGAATA
>JAEYWA010000069.1 GCA_023431385.1 Bacillota bacterium
GGGAGAACGCTTATGAGATACAATTTTGATGAAATAGTAGATAGAAGCGGGACGGGGGCTGAAAAATATACTGAACTTGATAAGCTGTATGGAAATCCAGAAGCTATTCCATTATGGGTTGCAGATATGGACTTTAAAGCAGCTCAGCCCATTATAGATTCAATTAAAGAACGAACAGAAAACGGCATATTCGGCTATACAGTCAAACCTGACACATATTTTGACTCTATATGCTCCTTCCAGCAAAGACGGAAAAACTGGGATATTGATAAAAGGCTAATGAGCATTAGTCTGGGAGTTGTACCTTCAATTTGCATGTTTATAAGGGAGTTGACCAAGCCTAACGATAAAATAATCATACAGACACCTGTTTACCGTCCCTTTTATAATGCTGTTAAAGATGGGCCCAGAGAACTGCTGGAGAGCCCGTTAAAAGAAGTAAACGGAAGCTTTTATATGGATTACGAAGATATCGAAGAAAAAGCCCGACAGGGGGCTAGATATATTGTTTTGTGCAGTCCCCATAATCCTATCGGACGGGTCTGGACAAGAGGCGAGTTGGAGAAGCTGGGTGAAATATGTGTAAAAAATTGCATCAAAGTTATTTCCGATGAAATTCATTCTGACCTCATATTATGGGGTAATAAGCATACTCCCTTTTCATCAATTTCCGAAGAGTTAAAAAAACTAACAATTACATGTTTATCAGCAAGTAAAACCTTTAATCTTGCAGGACTCCAGTCTTCTGTAGTTGTTTTTCCCGATGCCGAAACTAAATCAGCTTTTGACCGGGCCTGGGCCAGACTCCATATTGAATGCAACAATAGTTTCAGCCTTGTGGCTACTCAAGCAGCCTACGAACATGGCGAAGAGTGGCTGGATCAGCTGATTCCATACATTGAAGGAAACATAAAACTTGTTATGGAATATTTCTGTGAGAACATTCCTTTGATAAAGCCGATTTGTCCTGAAGGGACTTATCTTATATGGTTGGACTGCAGGGAGTTAGGTATGACCGGAAAGCAACTGAATGATTTTATGATACATAAGGCCGGTCTGGCTATGAGCGCCGGTACGTATTTTGGAAAAAACGGGGAAGGGTTTATGAGAATGAATGTAGCCTGCCCCAGGTCAACTGTGGAAAAGGCGCTGTTAAGGCTAAAAGCAGCATTTGACCAGCTATAAATACGGCAATAGTCTGAACAAAAGAATACATGAGGAGTTTTCAAAAAAGAACAATAACATTATTAAGAAAACCATATGGCTTCAAGACAAACGTACCGATATGAAATGACAATTGTCACTTTATATCGGTCTTTTTATCACTAAAAACACTATCTCGCAGAATGTATACTAATAACATCAATTTTGATTTCAACTAAACTATTTGCATAAAAACAAATTGAAGGGAGCTAAAGATATGATTGTTGAGATTAAGGATGTTGTTAAAAGATATGGAGACAGGATTGCCGTAGACAATATGACCATGAATGTCAGAGAAAGAGAAATTCTGGGTTTGCTTGGACCAAACGGTGCAGGAAAAACCACACTTATAAATTCCATAATAGGGATAACTGAAATCAATTCCGGTGAGATTAAAATTTTCGGACAGGTTATGTCTCAGAACAACTATTATTTTAAGGAAAATATTGGTGTCGTTCCTCAGAATCTTGCCATCTATAATGAGTTTAAGGCATATGAGAATGTTGAATATTTCGGCAGGCTTTACGGACTAAAGGGTCAGGAGCTTAAGGACAGCGTCAGGCAGGCGCTGGAATTTACCGGACTTTGGGAGAGAAAAAGTGACTATCCTAAAAAATTCTCCGGTGGAATGCAAAGAAGGCTTAATATTGCATGCTCCATAGTACATAGACCAAATTTGATAATTATGGACGAACCTACTGTAGGTATTGATCCACAATCGAGAAATCATATACTGGACTCGGTAAGAAAGCTGAATGAGATGGGCTCCACGGTTATATATACCTCGCATTACATGGAAGAAATTGAGGCCCTTTGTTCAAGAGTAGTAATAATGGATAACGGCAGGCTGATTGCCCAGGGAACCCTTGGTGAGTTGAAGGAATTTATTCAGGATGAACAGGTTGTCGATATCGTACTTAAAGATTATAACTATACACTTACTGAAGCTGTCAAGGCGGTCCATGGCGTGAAGGAATGCCTAATTGAAGATAGGAAAATGAAGGTTGTTCTGGACAAGAACAGCAGTCTGGCAAGAATAATTAATTGTATTGTTGAAAATGGTGGAGTTATTACAAAAATCAATATGGAGGATGCATCCCTTGAAGATGTCTTCCTAGAACTTACCGGCAAGAAGTTGCGGGATTAGGGGGTGGAGTTTAATGAAAATATTATGGTCGGCATATTATGAGTTCATTAAGAATATAAGAGACATACGTATTTTGATAGCGCTGATTCTGTTTCCTATTAGTATTATAGTCTTGTTGGGAACAGCGTTTGACGGTAATCTGACCGAGGATTTCAAAGACAGAATAAAAACAGGATATGTGGTATTAGATAAGGGTCAGGTTGGTAAAGGCATCGAGCAATTTCTGAAAAGTGATGATATAAACAAAATTATTTATACAGTTAGCTATTCAACTGAGGCTGGGGCAATAGAGGCAATCGATAAGGGGGAAATTGAGAATTACGTAGTTATACCGGGGGATACAAGTGGTAAACTTCAGAACAAACAATCAGCTGAAATGCGGATTGAAGGAAAAAAGAATATTGAGCTGCTTAAAACAATTCTAAACTCCTACATATACAGGAATAATGCGCTTTCAATTGCCATTGAGCTCTCTGGAAATAATATTGATATTCAGAAACCGAGTGAGATGTCGGAAACATTTGAGAGAATTACTCCGGTTGATTCAAAACTGCCAGAGGCTATAGATTATTATTCTATTTTAACCTTACTCCAAGTAATGCTAATGGGATCAATACTAGGGATAATAGTAGTCAGCAGGAATCAGCAATCAAACATTCATATCAGGCTATATGCACTTCCTACCTCAAAATGGACCATTTTAAGCGGTAAGGTACTTGGAACCTCTATGTTTTTATTTATTTCCTGTATAATAACAGTTGTTTTTACCAAGTTTGTTTATCATGCAAATTGGGATGGTAATTTATTAATCATAGGTTCTGTACTAATGGTGTTTTCATTCATATCCATTGGAATTGGAATAATGGTGTATTCGCTTACAAATAGTATTGTCCCGTCTTTGGGTGTTTCATTTCTGATTATGCTCTTTGCAGCTGTTGCGGGGGGAGCCATGACACCTTCTGTGACTATCCAGAGCCTTAATATTATTAATCCTATTTATTATACAAAAGTACTGATTTTCGGAGCTATTTACAACTATCCAAGTATAGTTATGTATAAAGCAGCTGGCGGTTTACTGGCTATTTTAGCTGTGATATATGCAATATCAATTTTAAAGTTAAGGAGGGTAAATTATGATAATATTTAGGACCTCACTTAAAAGGATATTTACGAATAAAGTTAGATTTGTTTTAATGATACTCTGTCCATTTATTTTTATTGCAATGTTCTCAATGCAGAATCATAAAGCTGCAACAATAGGCATTGTTGACCATGATCAGAGTGCTGTTTCAAAAGGGATATACCAGCTCTTGAAGAATTCTGAAGGGATAAAACTTTTAGAAATATCCGAGGATCAAATATATGACTTAACAGCAAGTTATGTTGTGGACTATTCAATATTCATTGATTCTGATTTTGAAAATAAAATTCTTGATAGTAAAAACCCTAAGATTAAGGAATACTATATAGAGGACAGGCAGAAGTTATATTTTGTCAAGAATTTAGTTAATACTGAAATAGAAAACTATAAGTTAATTGCAAGCGCATCAAATTACGACAAGGTAAAGTTTGAGACTTCTTTAGATGAGTATTGGAAATCAAAACTATCTGTAACTACAAATCTTGATGTTTTAAATAAAATGCAAAAATCAAGAACAGCATTTGGCTTTTTAGTTCAATTTATGCTGTACATGGCTGTAATCACTACAGGATTGATATTGGAAGATAAAGCTAATGGCACCTTTTACAGAACTTTTTACAGTCCTGTAAGTATTAAAAGATATATGACTGAAAACCTTGCTGCATTTTTCACAACGGCCGTAATACAATCCGTAGGAATTATAACTGTGCTTGTATTGATATTTAAAATATATATGGGCAAGATTCCATTGGCAATTATCGGGCTGTTTATAATATTCTCATTGGTGTGTATAACCCTTGGTTTATTTATTACATCCGTTTTAAAGAAACCTATTCAGGCCTATGTTACTGTGGCAGTTATCACAACGCCTCTCATTATGCTTGGAGGCTGTTATTGGGAGTTTAGCTTGATGCCCGACATATTGAATAAAGTAGGGAGGTTTATACCTTTATCCTGGGTAATGCGTACTGTTGATGCTGTACTGGATGGGTCGATTACAGGGAATATATTGATTACCAATTATGCTGTACTCCTGCTGTTTGCTTTAGTATTTCTTATTGTTGGTCTGGCAAAAAAAGTTGATATTTCTAAATAAATATAATAATATAAAGCTGTGTTAAACTATATTTTATCTGAATTTTTAAGCTGAATTTAAACTGTATTCAAACTGTATTTAAACTGTATTCAAACTGCTTGTGACTACTAACCAAAAATAGGGGATGGCGGTTTTTATGAAATACATATACGGAATTCTATTATTTATATGGGCTGCAGCGGAAGTTGTTCTTAAAACTGACAATAGTAATCTGGAAGGCACAGGGTTTATTTTAATAGCCTTGTGCCTCTTTGTAATTAAAGAGAAGTACCTTGACCGGGAAGCATACTCCTTCATACTCGCTGCCTTAGTTATGGGTCTTTCTTTTAGAACCCCTTATATTTTATTATTGCTGGGGATATTATTTGTAGATTTAACCTATTTTAAAAAATACTATCTACTTGGAGCCACAGCTATTATATCCCTTGTCCTTCTTTACAGAGCAGAGCTGCTTCCGTACTCTTTTCATTTGGCTGCCGGCGCATTATGGGGCTATACCTTAAGAAAGAACCATGATAAAGAGAAAAAGCATATTGGGCTTCTGGACAATGAAAGAGCCTTGCGCTATCAGCTGGAGAAAACAAAGACCGAGCTGGTTGCTCTGCAGAATGAGATTGAAAGGACAGCGGAGCTCAGGGAACGTGATAGGATTGCAAAGGAAATACATGATAATGTGGGACACAGCATTGCAGGAGTGCTTTTTCAATTAAGGGCAGCAGAAAAGATAGTTCTGACAGATAACCTGAAAGCCGGAGATATTATTAAGCTCTGCGTGGATAAGTTGGCTGAGGCCCTTGAAATAACCAGGAATACCGTATTTAATATGAAAAGCAATCAGAACATTGGAATAGAGACTTTTTATAAGCTTGTCAAGGAATTTACTTTCTGCAAAATCAATCTATCCCATAGTGGAGATTTTAATGAGGTGTCCACAGCCAATTTAAAGGTATTGGAAGTAAATATAAAGGAACTTTTTACAAATGCAATAAAATATTCCGAAGCTAATGAGGTAAACCTTCAAATTGATATAAAGACAAAGCATATAAGGTGCATGTACAAGGATAACGGTAAGGGCTGCAGTAAGATTATAGAAAGTGTTGGACTGACAGGAATCAGGGAGAGGGTAAAAAACCTCGGAGGAACTTATTCCGTTGATGGCAGTGTCGGCTTTACCGTTATTTTTACTCTTCCGAATATAAAGGGGGCAGAGGTTTATGAAAGTATTAATAGCAGATGACGATGCATTAATAAGAGACGGGCTAAAAATGATACTTGAACTTGAGAGAGACATGGAGGTTGTAGGAACCGCGGCTAACGGGCAGGAGTGTATTCAATATTGCAAGGAGAAATTACCGGATGTGGTGCTTATGGATATCAGGATGCCTGTTATGGATGGGGTTCAGGCAACCAGACTGATTAAGGAGCAGTATGCAAAAATTAAGGTATTGTTTCTTACAACCTTTAAAGATACTGAATATATTGTAAGCGGAATAAAGTTCGGGGCTGAGGGGTACGTACTTAAAAGCAGCTCTTCGGAAGTGATAATAGACAGCCTACGCATGGTATACAGGGGAAGTGTTGTATACGATAAGGATATTGCTGGGATGCTGTCAAATATGGTGCAAGCAACCAGGACCATTAGTCCGGAAGAGGTGGGGATAACCAAAAAGGAATATGAGATCATGATGTGTATATGCGAGGGTTTATCAAATAAAGAAATAGCTGATAAACTATATATGGGTGAAGGAACAGTCAGAAATTACATATCAAACATACTTGAAAAGCTTAAGTTAAGAGACAGAACCCAATTGGCTGTATACTATATGAAAAATTTTGGATAGTCCCGGCACAGTTTACTGTTATTAAGCATTCTTCCATCAACCAGTAAATTGATTGAATAGGCTGTGCATTGTAGCAAAAAATACCAATAAAAAAGGTATTGCAATTATAAAAGATATGTGTTAAAGTATAATAGTTGTCAGCGGGGGTGAATAAATTCACTGCTGCAGCATATAATATTATTAACATTTATATATCGCGGGGTGGAGCAGTTGGTAGCTCGTCGGGCTCATAACCCGAAGGTCATAGGTTCAAGTCCTATTCCCGCAACCATTGAT
>JAEYWA010000082.1 GCA_023431385.1 Bacillota bacterium
TTTTCCAAAAAAATTTAAGACTTTGTTTAAAAACGGTAATAAATTGTTGATAATTTGAAATAATAATGATATAATACACAAGGATAGAGGTTTAATAGACTTGACTGCCAAGAGTGGGAAATCCCACTCTTTGTTGTTTATTTGACATGATAATGGTTATGATTAATACTTTGCAGTCAGTTTTCCGGTTCAGGTATAAACTCTAAAGTCAACTTAATTTGACTTTTTAGAAAGGGGCACATTTTGTGACCGCGTTTTGTTATGCATGAGGTTTTTTTCTCAACAAGCATATCCCGACCGATAAAACTCTAACTTATTGGAGGACGAATAAATAATGAAAAAAAATGTACAGCAGGAAATTATGGAGCTTGCAGCACCAGTAGTTGAAGCTTTGAATTTTGAATTGGTAGATGTTGAATTTGTTAAAGAGGGTGCTAACTGGTACCTTAGAATATATATTGATAAGCCGGGCGGAATAAGCATCGATGATTGCCAGGCAGTCAGCGAACAAATTAGCGATATACTTGACGAAAAAGATCCCATAGAACAAAGCTATTATCTTGAAGTTTCCTCACCCGGTCTGGAAAGACCATTAAAAACTGAGAGAGACTTTATTAAATATAGAGGTGAGTTGGTTGAAGTTAAGGTCTATCAACCTATTGACGGCAAGAAAATATTTGAAGGCGAATTGGTGGGATTAATTGATAATAAGATAATAATCAGCGACGCCGGAAACAATATTGAATTTGAAAAGGATAAGGTTGCCATAATAAAAAGGGCCATAAAATTTTAAATTTTAATTAGTAATGGGAGGTTAACGTAATGAGCGCTGAGTTAATACTAGCACTTGAACAGCTTGAAAAGGAAAAGGGTATTAAGAAGGAGATTATAATCGAGGCGATTGAAGCCGCTCTGATTTCTGCATATAAGAAAAATTTCGGTTCTGCTATGAACGTAAAGGTAAGCATTGACAGAATTACTGGAGATGTTAAGGTGTTTGGATTAAGAAAGGTTGCAGAGGTTCCGGATATGGATCAAATGGACATTTCTGTAGACGAAGCTTTAAAATTAAATCCAACCTTATCTGTAGGAGATATAGCCGAAATGGAGGTTACTCCCAGATCCTTTGGAAGAATTGCCGCCCAGACTGCAAAGCAGGTTGTTGTGCAAAAACTTAGAGAAGCTGAAAGAGGAATTATATACGATGAATTTTATAACAAGGAAAGTGATATAGTAACAGGTATTATTCAACGTATAGAAAAAAGAAACGTTATTGTTGACCTTGGAAAAACCGAGGCTGTCCTTTCTCCTAGTGAACAGACGCCTGGTGAGGAATACCGTTTTAACGAAAGACTAAAATCTTATATAATTGAAGTAAAGAAAACAACAAAAGGTCCGCAGATAATGATTTCCAGAACACACCCCGGCCTTGTAAAAAGACTTTTTGAGCTTGAGGTTCCAGAAATACACGATGGAACTGTTGAAATAAAGAGTATTTCCCGTGAACCTGGATCCAGAACCAAAATAGCAGTTTATTCAAAGGATGAAAATGTAGATCCGGTTGGAGCCTGTGTGGGCCAGAAGGGTACCAGGGTTCAGGCAATTGTTGATGAGCTCCGTGGTGAGAAAATTGATATCATTAAATGGAGTAATGATCCGAAAGAATACATTTCCAGCAGCTTAAGTCCTGCAAAGGTTGTAAGGGTTGATGTAAATGAAGAGGAAAAAGCGGCCAGAGTTGTTGTACCTGATTATCAGCTTTCTCTTGCCATAGGCAAGGAAGGACAGAATGCAAGACTTGCTGCCAAGCTGACAGGCTGGAAAATTGATATAAAGAGTGAATCACAGTTAAGGCAGTCTATAGAAAGACAACTCTTTGACGACAGTGTTAATAGTGATTATAATGCATATGACTTAGAAAATGAAAATGACGGTTATGACGATGACCAGGATGAGGATGTTTTTATTGAAGAATAAAAACTATCTGCATAGCTTGGCACTTGTATAAATACGTAACAGACTATCTGCTTTTTCGGATAGATTTGAGAGTATAGGAATTTATATAAATTTGAACATGTTATAAGTATCTGTGTATTTATGGATATGGTTCGCTGAAAAATATCAAAGAGTTCAAATTCCTATACGCGGGCATTGAAAAGGGGAATTCCCTTTCCGTATTGAGGAGGGTGCTCAGAAACACGAAGTGTTTCTCCGAAGGGAACTTAGGGTTCCCAGGAACGTAACGTTCCTGGCGAAAAAATTACTTCGGTCATAGAAGATGAGCGAGCGAATTTTTCTATAGGAAGGTGTGGATGGATGAAGCAAAAAAAGATTCCATTGCGTATGTGTCTGGGCTGTAAAGAAATGAAGGCCAAGAGAGAATTAATACGGGTGGTAAGAAATAATGAGGGAGAAATCAGCATTGATCTCGTTGGTAAAAAGCCAGGCAGAGGTGCATATATATGCAGAAGTGCCGATTGTCTTGAAAAAGCCATAAAGGCTAAAAGACTTGACAAGGCTTTTGAAGCTACTATTGGTTCAGAGGTATATGATGATTTGAAGGGCCAATTGGTGAGAGAGGTTGAAGGCGGTTAAAACATTACAAAAGGAGGGCCGGGGCCATGTTATATATGGCATGGTACTTTGTGCAAAACGTTGAGAATGGACATTGTGATGGATAGGGTTTATTCCTTATTAGGTCTTGCTAAAAAGGCAGGACAGCTGTTATCCGGGGATGAAACATGTGAGAGAACCATTAAATCAGGGAAAGCTGTTCTTGTAATAGTAGCAGGAGATGCTTCTGAAAACACGAAGGACAAATTTAAAAGTATGTGCGTTTTTCGGGATGTTTGCTATAGAGAATATGGCAAAAAACTTGATCTTGGGAGATGCATTGGGAAAGAAATACGTTCAGTTGTTTCGATTCAGTCAAAGGACTTTAAAAATGGCCTTCTTAAGCTAATAGATAACCAAATTAATGAATCCGGGGGTGAAGGTATTGGATAAAGCAAGAATTTACGAGCTTGCCAAAGAACTTAATACAACAAGTAAAAGGTTAATGGAAAAGCTTGCTGAGATAAATATAAATGTTAAAAATCACATGAGCCTTCTTGAACCTCATGAGTTAGATGCACTATACAAACACATTGGTGTAATAAAGCATGAAGAAAAGAAGCAGGATGATGAAAAGAAGGTTACGTCTACAGACACTTCTCATACCGTTGACAAGAAGAAAGATACTAAAAAGGATATGAAAAGTGCCCCAAGAATAATCAGAACCACAGAAATTGTAATTGACAGCAAGGGAGAAACAAGCACTTCTGACCGTGGTAATTATATGAAGAAAGAAGCAAATCAGTCTACCGGTAAGCCAAATTATTATAAATCCGAGTCCAGTACATCCGGGTTAAGACCGGGGTTTGTACGAGACAGCAAGCCGGATTTCAAAAATAAGCCTACAGTCAAGAATGATAAGGCTCACGAAAATAACAAAAATATATTAAAGACTCCTGCTGTTCAACACGATGCTCCTACAGCCCAAATGCAAAACATCAAGCCAGAGGACATTAAAAAAGAGGAAAAGATTGTGCTGGAGAATAATGATCAAATTGATACAAATGTAGCTAAAAAAGTTGATATAAACGATGCAGTTAAAACAAATAATGAAAATGTAGCTGAAAG
Source organism: Bacillota bacterium (assembly GCA_023431385.1). Classification (GTDB taxonomy): domain Bacteria; phylum Bacillota; class Clostridia; order Acetivibrionales; family DSM-1351; genus Ruminiclostridium. The sequence continues at coordinate 3,682 of JAEYWA010000082.1, forward strand.
AGTGGATATGAAATCAAACACAATCATGGAACCTAAGGAAAAAAATGCAGGAGCCGAAACAGCTCAAAACAATGAAGGTATCGAGTCCCCAAAAGCGAACGCTTCTTTAGAAACCTCAGTCACTGAAAACAAGCCACAGCTTGAAAAAACACAAGCTGACAGACCACAGGGCGACCGTCCGCAAGGACAGTATAACAGACCGCAAGGCGACAGACCTCAGGGTCAATATAGCAGGCCCCAGGGTGATAGACCACAGGGCCAGTATAACAGAGACGACAGACCACAGGGAGATAGACCACAGGGCCAGTATAACAGAGGCGACAGACCACAGGGGGATAGACCACAGGGCCAGTATAACATGGGAGATAGACCACAAGGCCAGTATAACAGGGGCGACAGACCACAAGGCCAGTATAACAGGCCACAGGGGGACAGACCGCAGGGTCAGTATAACAG
>JAEYWA010000093.1 GCA_023431385.1 Bacillota bacterium
CAAAACAGGATATCCTTTTTTCCTAGGAAATCCGGCGCATAAACTGTAGCTTCCTTTAATAATGTAAACATAAAATTTCCTCCGAGTTATATCATTCCTCCTATCAGTAATATTGATACCAAAAAAATAAGCACTTGAAGTCCGCTAATTATAAGGACCTCAAGTGCTAACTGAATGCTATATAAATGTTATTAATTATAGTACCTTTGATAAAAATTCCTTGGTTCTGTTATTTTTAGGGTTGGTGAAGATTTCTTCGGGTGTATTTTCCTCAAGTATTCTTCCTTCATCCATAAACAGAACTCTTGTGGCAACCTCTCTGGCAAAGCCCATTTCATGTGTCACAATAACCATAGTCATTCCTTCATTTGCCAGTTGTTTTATAAGTTCAAGAACCTCGCCTACCATTTCCGGGTCAAGTGCTGAGGTTGGTTCGTCAAAAAGAATAACTTTAGGGTTCATGGCAAGTGCACGGACGATTGCAATTCTTTGCTTCTGCCCACCCGAAAGAGTTGAGGGATAAGTATTCGCTTTATCTTCAAGGCCAATTCTTTTCAATAACCGAATTGCATTTTCTTTTGCTTCTGCCTTAATCCTTTCATGGGATGTGTTGATTTCATACAAAGGCTTCTTGTTTTTTACAAATATATTTCCAAGCCCTATGAAAAAATTCCTGAATTTCTTCATACGTAAATCATGAATCCCGGTATTTACTGGCGCAAGCATTATATTGTCCAAAACAGTCTTATTGCTGAACAGGTTGAACTGTTGAAAAACCATTCCCATATGACGTCGATGTATATTAATATCAACTTTCATATCGGCAATATCAACGCCCTCAAAAATGATTGCACCGCCTGTTGGGTCCTCCATACAGTTCAGACAGCGAAGAAAGGTGCTTTTGCCGCTTCCTGACGGACCAATAATGGCAACCTTTTCGCCTTCATTGATAGTAACCTTTATATCCTTTAATACTTTTAAATTACCGTAGCTTTTACTAAGGTTAATTACGTCTATCACTCTTTCTTAGCCTCCTTTCCATTACTTTTATAAGCGATGCAATTATTATAACTAATACAATATAAATTAACGCCATAACGAGGTATGGAACCATAAACTCGTAACTATTTGTACCTATATAGTTAAATGCAACATACAGATCCGCCGCACCCACAAAGCTTACAACAGACGTTTCCTTTATGAGGGCTATAAATTCATTTCCCAATGTAGGAAGTATATTTTTAATAGCTTGTGGAACAACTATCTTGAGCATAGTGACTCTATAGCTCAAACCCAGAGCACGGCCTGCCTCCATCTGCCCAGGGTCCACAGACATAATACCGCCTCTCATTATTTCTGAAACATACGCACCGCTATTTAATCCGAATACCAACACGCATACATTTAGTGCCGGCAGGTTTATGCCTAATAAAGGCAAAATGACATAATAAGCTACCAGAAGCTGCACAACTACAGGCGTACCTCTGAATAACCCAACATAAAAATTGCATATTTTGTCCAGTATTTTAGGCAACCTTTTGTACTTGGGCAACACTTTAACAATTGCTATTATTGTTCCGATAATAATTCCTATAGCAAGCCCGACAATAGCTATAACCAGCGTATTTTTAAGACCTATCAGAACTTTTTCATAGCCATTATTTTCATAAAATATTTCCCAGAACTTCATTATCTTTTTATCAAAATTCCCCATAATCATCCCTTATAGATACATAAATACAATGCTCAAATAATGCCAGAGCATTGTATAAATGCGTTTTCTTTTAATTAAGTTTAATTAAGTTCGTTTATTGCTTTTGTAATGCTTTGAGCAGGAGCTTCATCAATAATTACATATTTAATATTTCCATTAAGCATATCCTGAACTGCCAGAGAACCCGATTTATAGCCTACGCTCTTAACCTCAAAACCTTCGAAGCCCCAATCCTTGTCACCTTCAACATAGAATTGTCCGGTTGTGCCATTCTGTACACCGATCTTTACATCGCTTTTTAAGCCCTTAAGAATGGCTTCAACATCCTCTTTTGTTTTACAATTGTCGAAGGTTGTATCTGAATCCTTGACAATAACTCTTTGAGCCGCATTATAGTATTTGTCGGTAAATGCTACATATTCTTTTCTGTCCTCTTTTATCGTGAGGCCGGCCATGGCTATGTCTGCTTTGCCTTGACCTACTGAAAGGCAAACAGCATCAAAATCCATATTGCTTATAACAAGCTCTTTTCCTAGATGCTTGGCAAGAAGAGCTGCAATTTCCATGTCAATACCGTAATACTTATCACCCTTAGTATACTCAAAAGGCTCGAACGCTGCATTTGTAGCTACAACAAGCTGATCCTTGCCACTGTCAAGTTTGGCAGATGTAACAGCCTCAGGTGTGCCGTCACCGAAGTACTTATTGCATATTTTGTCAAAGGTTCCATCTTTCTGAATAGATGCTATGAATTCATTTACCTTTGAAAGCAGTTCCGGTTGATTCTTGTCTACACCAAATGCATATTCCTCTTCAGTTAACGGGATGTTAATAACCTTAACCTTGGACCCGCTGTCGGCTGAACCGCACCCTGTAAGCACAACGCCTAACAGCATAAACATTACAATTGCCAGTGAAATTACTTTTTTCATAATAAATCCCCCTATTATTTATTTTAATAAAAATATTAATTGCCTTGTTTATATTACCATACATTAACGCATTTATATATATTTTCCATCAATAAAACAATCATTTTAAAGCATTAGCTTCTCGTACAAATCTATCGATAGAACCATCCATCATTATTCTGTCCAGAGATTGGTCAATCATTTTAAGTAGTTCATCATTTCCTTTTTTTACGGCTACTGCAAAGCCGCCTGTTTCCTCCTTAACCTGCACCTCTGACAGGCTCAGATCATTGTTGTTTTTTTCATAATCCTTCGCGACTGGTAGTTCAATTACCATTGCATCTATTCTTTTTTCTTTCAGTTCTACTATAATATCAGAGATTTTTCCAAGTGTTATAATCTCTGCATCCTTTATTTGCTCCTTTGCGATTTTTTCCTGGACAGTACCAGGCTGCACGCCCACCTTCTTGTCTTTGAGGTCTTCTACACTTTTTATCTTCTCCTTGTCCTCAGCTCGGACCATAACACCCTGCTTAGCTTGATAATATGTTTTTGAAAAATCAGCTGACTTAATTCTCTCTTCATCAGGCACCATTCCAGAGATAACTATATCTACCTTATCATTATTAAGTTCAGGCAAAAGTTCTTCATAGCCCATTTCAACAATTTCTAACTGTACTCCCAGGTCCTTAGAAATTTCTTCAGCAATGGATATATCTACACCGACTATAGTATCCTTTCCATTAATCAAAGCATGATATTCATATGGTGGATAATCAGCGCTTGTACCTATAACAAGTTTGCCGCTCTTTTCGATTTTCTTCATGGTAGAACCATCTCCGCAGGCTACAATAGATATAGCCAATACAACTACCATAGTAAGGAAAAAAATCTTTTTTAACTTACGTTTCATTTCTCCGATAACCCCTACCATTCTATATTTATTGATTCCATTCTAAATTATATTAGATAATGCATAAAAATTCAACAATGTGTATAAATATTTTGTTATAAAATGTCGGATTTATTCACTGGTAACAGTTTTCTTGGCTTTAGTTAATAGAGTCTATTACTCAATTAACAAGGAAATAATCTCATATTACAATCTTTGCAAGGATTTCGGCGTAACATAAAAGTTACGAGGTGATAGATGTCCAAGTGTCCAGTGTCCTTTCAGTAGATATTAATGACACTATTTCCTTTATAAAATCATTTCAAAAAATGGTAATTATTATTAAGCTACATTCGTAGAATGTATATTGTCAATTTAATTAAATTCAGGGGTGGACAAGAAAATGGGAAAACGAATTCTATTTATTGGTACTTTGGTTATGACTCTGGTTATACAGAGTGCAACCGTAAGCTGTGCAGAAAACAAAACCGTAACGGAGACAAAGAATCTGGATGCAGCAGTAACAAGTACTACACAGGAGCAGAAGGAACAGAAGGATTTTCAGAATCAATTGAATCAGGAGGATATTTCAAAGCTACAGGAACAGTTAAAGAAAGACCAGGATGAATTAAAAAAGAATCAGGAACAGCTAAGAAAAGATCAAGATGAATTGAAACAGAATCAGGATCAGCTAAAAAAGGATCAGGAACAATTAAAGATGGATCAGGAGCAATTACATAAAGATCAGGAACAGTTAAAGAAGAATCAGGAGCAATTACAAAAGGAATATGAGAAGCTGGAAAGTCAGGATAAGAAGAAAATGCTCAGTTCAGAACTAAACAGCGGTACATATTTAAAATATATAAAGGAACTAGGTTATTATAAAGCTGTCTATACAGATCAAAAACTGAATACAAGAAATGCAGTACTGTTATTTCAAAGCGATCATAACATGAGCCTTACAGGAGTTTGGGATAATGCTACCAAGGAAATGCTTATTAACAGGCTTCTCAGTAAAGAACTTACATACGCTGATAAAATCTCAAAAGCGCCTACAACCGGTAAATGGATAGCTGTTAATAAAACTAAAAGAATTTTGACCCTCTATAACGGTAAAAAAGTAATAAAAAAGTATCCTGTAGCCGTGGGAAACCCACACACCCTGACCAAGTCCGGCAAGTATTTCATCAATAACAAGATTATTGATCCAGACTGGGGCGGAGGAGGCTTTGCCGACCCAATAAAGGGAGGTACTCCTGAAAATCCCCTTGGCAGCCGCTGGATGGGCATCAACAGAACAGACGGTTCTTATGGAATTCATGGAACAAACTCCTTTTATTCGATTGGGAAGTTCGTATCACACGGTTGTATAAGAATGCAGAATTACATGGTTGAAGAACTTTTCCCCCTCGTTCCAATGAAAGCTCCCGTTTGGGTAGGTACACAGTCTGAATTAAAAACCTGGGGCATTTCTCAGGATGCGTTTACCGGCAAGTGAAATTTTAGAAAACAGCTTGGAGCATTCTTTTTAACAAGTATATCCGGGCTGGACATATATGTTAATTATGAAAGAAGAATTACTGCTCCAACTGAAAAACATGTCAGTATTATCAACTTCTACATATAAAGTAAATTCTGACGTGAAGTTAACAACCTTATACTCTAAAACGATGCAATAACTGCTCATCTCTTCAATTTAATTGACAGTATTTGCGCGCTGTAAAATCAGATAGTCTGTGTTAATATTATTTAATGGCCCTTGGTATTGAATTTTTAATTATCCTATGGTAAAATACACAATACAAGAACAAATGTCACCCATTGGCGGACAAATTATAATAACGATACAATATACATTAGTGAATATATGAAGTAAATTAATAAAATTTAATAGTATATATTAACATGTGTATTAAACAGATCAATAACAGATTATTTGGATTGGAGGCATAATGTATGTCAAAGTTAAAGGTGGGTATTATTGGTGGAACCGGTATGGTTGGACAGAGATTTATTTCTCTTCTTGAAAATCATCCATGGTTTGAGGTAGTTTCAATAGCAGCAAGCGCTAACTCAGCAGGAAAAACATATGAGCAGGCTGTAGGTGGCAGATGGAAAATGTCTACTCCAATGCCCGACAGCGTTAAAAATATTGTTGTTAAGGATGCATCATTACACGTAAAAGAAATATGTGCAGAAGTTGATTTCGTTTTTAGTGCTGTTGATATGAAAAAAGACGAAATTAAAAAACTTGAGGAAGAGTATGCAAAGAACGAAACTCCTGTTGTTTCGAACAACTCTGCCCACAGATGGACTCCCGATGTTCCGATGCTTATTCCTGAAATTAACTCCGATCATGTTAAGGTTATTGACAGTCAAAGGAAAAGATTGGGGACAACAAACGGCTTTATAGCCGTTAAACCAAACTGCTCCATTCAGAGCTATGTTCCAGCTTTGGACCCATTGAGAAAGTTCGGAATTAAGAACGTAGTTGCCTGCACTTATCAGGCCATATCAGGTGCCGGAAAGAGCTTCTCCGACTGGCCTGAGATGATTGATAACGTTATTCCCTACATTGGCGGAGAAGAAGAAAAAAGTGAGCAGGAGCCTTTAAAAATATGGGGTTCAGTTCAAAATGGAGAAATTGTCAAGTCAGCTTCCCCTGTAATTACTACCCAATGTATAAGAGTACCTGTAACAGACGGTCATCTGGCTGCAGTTTTTGTTTCCTTTGAGAACAAGCCCTCTAAGGAAGAAATACTCAAGATTTGGGAAAACTATAGCGGTGAACCTCAGACTCTTCAACTTCCAAGTGCTCCAAAGCAATTTGTTAAGTATTTTGAAGAAGAAAACAGACCACAAACCAAGCTGGACAGAGACATTGAAAACGGAATGGGTGTCACTGTCGGAAGACTTCGTGAGGATCATATGTATGATTACAAATTCGTTTGTCTTTCGCACAATACCGTGCGCGGTGCTGCCGGTGGAGCTGTTTTAATGGCTGAATACCTTAAGGCAAAGGGATATATACAAGCCAAATAATACAATTAACATAATATAGTAATACGCTATACAGAATATATAAATACATTTGAGATAAAGGGGCTGTCGTACTAAGCAAAAGTACGCGGCTCCTTTTTTACTGTGTAAACGGCCTATCTAGGCTATTTTGGTTACGGCATATGCGAAGGTATCACAGCACTCCATTTACGACAAAATATATTGCGCACATGGTATTCTTATATTATTTGCTTTTCTCTAATGGTAGCAAGCTATACTCCTCCTCAGATCAACAAATAAATCTATACATTCCTTTATTTCAAATATGGTTGTCTGCCATGAACAAACGCTTATACGTATAACCGGCTTATTTTCCCACATCGCACCGCCGCACCAGCATACTCTGCTCGACTGTATTCTTTTAAGTAGTTCTGTTGTTTCGTACGAATTTTCACACCGAACCATAATCTGATTAAAGACAATCTCATTTTCAATAAAAAACCCGTTTTCTTTTAGCCCACGTGCAAAATGCTTTGTCATTTCACACAAATAATTTATTAGTTCATCTATACCTGATTTTCCGAAGTATTTCAAAGTTGCCCACAACTCAATACTCCTTGCACGCCTTGACATTTCAGGAGTATACAGCATACCGTCCCGCTTTTCACTATACTGTATGTATGAGCCGGTAGCTTGCATGGCGTCCACCAATACAGACCGGTTTTTGCATAATATAATGCCGCAGTCATAGGGTGCATTTAAGGTTTTGTGGGCGTCGCCGGACCAAGAATCCGCTTTTTCAATGCCTTTTGTCAGATAACGTGTATTTTCACAGGCAGCCGCCCATAAACCAAATGCACCATCAATATGTACCCAAGCATTTGCTTTGTTAGCTATATCACAAATCTCATTTATCGGATCAAATGCCCCTCCGTTTACATTACCAGCCTGCAGAATCACTAAGGTATCGCTGTCAAGCAATGGTAAGGCATCTACTCTCATCCTTCCTTGCTCATCGGCAGGAACTATTGTAGCGTTTCCTTTTCCAAATCCCAAGATAGACAATGCTTTCCATATGCTTGAATGCGCTTGCTGACCAATAACTACACGAACAGGTGGCGCTCCGAACAGTCCTTTTTCCGTTACGTCCCACCCCTGCCTTAGTAATAAATCATTTCTGGCCGCAGCTAATCCGCATATAATGGCTGTTGAGGAACCGCTTACAAATCCGGCGGCAGTATCCTCATGCAAACCCAATAGCTCTACAATCCACTTTTCACATAAATCTTCCAATTTAGATGCAATTGGTGAAATCATATATAAAGCTGTATTTTGATCCCAAATATCAGCAAGCCATTTAGCTGCCAGTGCTACAGGTGTTACGCCTCCGTTTACAAACCCAAAATACTTTCCGCCGGTTTGCGCTA
>JAEYWA010000118.1 GCA_023431385.1 Bacillota bacterium
GAATCAGAATAGCAACAATTGGCTTAAAAATGATTCCTGTTGTTTGTGGTTCATCATACAGAAACAAAGGTGTACAGCAGATGCTGGATGCGGTTGTTGATTTTATGCCATCCCCACTAGATATCCCAGCAATAAAGGGTATATCAGTAGACGGTGAAACTGAAATCGAAAGACCTGCAGATGACAATGGTCCTTTTGCAGCTCTTGCATTCAAGATTATGACTGACCCTTATGTTGGTAAACTCTGCTTCTTTAGAGTATATTCCGGAACATTGAACTCAGGTTCATACGTTCTTAACTCTACAAAAGGTAAGAGAGAAAGAATCGGTAGAATTCTGCAGATGCATGCCAACCATAGAGAAGAAATACAGGTAGTTTATTCAGGAGATATAGCTGCTGCTGTTGGTCTTAAGGATACAACAACAGGAGATACACTTTGCGAAGAAAACAACCCTGTTATTCTGGAATCAATGGAATTCCCTGAACCTGTTATAGAAGTAGCTATTGAGCCTAAAACTAAGGCAGGACAGGAAAAGATGGGTATTGCACTACAGAAGCTTGCTGAAGAAGATCCAACCTTCAGAGTTCATACAGATGCTGAAACCGGTCAAACCATTATCGGCGGTATGGGTGAACTCCATCTTGATATCATCGTTGACAGAATGCTGAGAGAATTCAAGGTTGAAGCTAATGTTGGTAATCCACAGGTTTCCTACAAGGAAACTATCCGTAAGGCTGTTAAGTCAGAAATGAAGTATGCTAGACAGTCTGGTGGTAAAGGTCAGTACGGTCACTGCGTAATTGAGATTGAACCGAGAGAACCGGGTGCTGGTTACGAATTCGTAAACAAAATCACCGGTGGTGCTATTCCTAAGGAATACATCGGACCAATCGATGCTGGTATACAGGAAGCTATGCAGGCCGGTGTACTTGGCGGATATAACGTAGTTGACGTAAGAATTACTCTTATTGATGGTTCTTACCATGAAGTTGACTCCTCAGAAATGGCGTTTAAGATTGCAGGTTCTATGGCATTTAAAGATGGTTGTAGAAAAGCAAATCCTGTTCTTCTTGAACCTATCATGAAAGTTGATGTTAACGTTCCTGAAGAATACATGGGAGACGTTATGGGCGGACTTAACTCAAGAAGAGGACGTATTGAAGGTATGGAAGCACGCAGTGGTGCACAGAACATAAGAGCAATGGTTCCATTGTCAGAAATGTTCGGTTACGCTACTTCACTTCGTTCTTCAACACAGGGAAGAGGTACCTTCTCAATGGAAACCAGTCACTTCGAAGAAGTGCCTAAGAGTATCCAGGAAAAGGTTGTTGCAAGCAGAGGAGTTAAGAGTAACGACTAATTTTAAGTTAATTGCAAGAGTCTAACTCTTGTTAAGGAATGATTAAATAAATTTTTTCGTTCCTCAAATAAACCAAAATCTACAAAGTGGCGCAATGCGTCTTTATGAAAGGATGGAGATTTTAAAATGGCTAAGGCTAAATTTGAAAGAAACAAACCCCACGTTAATATCGGAACAATAGGTCACGTTGACCATGGTAAGACTTCTTTAACAGCTGCTATCACTAAAGTTCTTGGATTCCTCGGAAGAGCTGAAGTTAAAGACTATGGTTCAATTGACTCAGCTCCAGAAGAAAGAGAAAGAGGTATCACAATCAATACTTCTCACGTTGAGTATCAAACAGAAACAAGACACTACGCTCACGTTGACTGCCCAGGCCACGCCGACTATGTTAAGAACATGATCACAGGTGCTGCTCAGATGGACGGTGCTATCCTCGTTGTTTCAGCTGCTGATGGCCCAATGCCTCAGACCAGAGAACACATCCTTCTTGCTGGTCAGGTTGGAGTTCCATATATAGTAGTATTCTTAAACAAGTGCGATATGGTTGATGACGAAGAACTTATCGAATTGGTTGAAATGGAAGTTAGAGAATTATTAAGCTCATATGACTTCCCAGGCGATGATACTCCTATCGTTAGAGGTTCAGCTCTTGTAGCTCTTGAATCCACTTCAACTGACGTTAATTCTCCTGAATATGCTCCAATTCTTAAGCTTATGGATGAAGTTGACAGATATATCCCAACTCCTGAAAGAGCAACTGACAAGCCATTCATTATGCCAGTCGAGGACGTTTTCTCAATTACTGGTCGTGGTACTGTTGCTACCGGTAGAGTTGAAAGAGGTATTGTTAAGGTTGGAGACGAAGTTGAAATCGTTGGTTTGATGGAAGCTCCTAAGAAGACAACCGTTACTGGTGTTGAAATGTTTAGAAAGCTTCTTGATCAAGCTCAGGCTGGTGATAACATCGGAGCTCTCTTAAGAGGTATTCAGAGAACTGATATCGAAAGAGGTCAGGTTTTGGCTAAGCCAGGTTCAATCAAGCCTCACACTTACTATGAAGGTCAGGTTTACGTTCTGACTGCAGCAGAAGGTGGAAGACACAAACCATTCTTTAATGGTTACAGACCACAGTTCTACTTCAGAACAACTGACGTTACAGGCGTTATTGAAATTCCAGAAGGAACTGAAATGGTTATGCCTGGTGACCACATCACAATGAAGATCAAATTGATCACTCCTATCGCTATGGAAGATGGACTTAAGTTCGCTATCCGTGAAGGTGGTAGAACAGTTGGTGCTGGTAACGTTTCAAAGATTATCGAATAATATTATCCGGTGATTTCGATTGTTAATAAATTTAGTAATCACATAAATAGAAAAGAACCGATAGCGGGCAACCGAAATCGGTTCTTTTCTTGTTTCTATGTCAATAGTTGGGTGTGGAAGCTTACTAAAAACAGTCGCGTTTTTTCGTGTTTTATTTAACAAAATACTACTTACATATAAGATAATTATGGTATAATATATGCTGGTGTTTTGATTATTTTCTTATGGACGAAAATTAGTTATTAATTACCATATTTTGTTTTGCATCAAATATTTAGGACATAAAGTCCAGGTCTCAATGGCGATATAATGCCCACAAGGGTAATATATAAAGGCAGAAATACCAATGCAATAAGAAAGCAATTAAATTAAATTAAAATAGTTATGTGAAGGGGGAACTCAAATGAATTACTCACATGAAGTTGAGAATATGTGTGTTGTAAAAAAAGGTCCAAATCATGGTCCTGCTCCAATACCTGAAGAGGGTAGGTGGGTTAAAGCAAAAGAAATTAAAGACATCTCCGGTTTGTCACACGGTATAGGCTGGTGCGCACCTCAACAGGGTTGCTGTAAGCTTACATTGAATGTTAAGGAAGGTATTGTTGAGGAGGCTCTCGTTGAAACACTGGGATGTTCAGGTATGACTCACTCAGCAGCTATGGCAGCTGAAATCCTTCAAGGAAAGACCATTCTTGAATGTCTCAATACTGACCTGGTTTGTGACGCTATAAACGTAGCAATGAGAGAAATATTCAAACAGCTTGTATATGGAAGAACACAGTCAGCTTTCTCTGAGGACGGACTTCCTATCGGTGCCGGTCTTGAAGACCTTGGTAAAGGTTTACGTTCACAGGTTGGTACAATATTCGGAACTAAGGCCAAGGGGGTTAGATACCTTGAAATGGCTGAAGGCTACATATTAAACATAGCATTGGATGCTGATGACGAAGTTATCGGTTATAAATTTGTACACCTCGGAAAGATGATGGACATGATCAAGAAAGGTGTAGATCCTAAAGAAGCTTATGAAAAGAATATAGGCACTTACGGCAGATTTGCTGAAGCAGTTAAAATAATAGATCCTAGACACGAATAATTGAGGAGAGAGGTGAATACTGTGGTTAGATTTGAAGGTTATGAAAGAAGAATAGCTCAAATAGAAAAATGTTTATCTGAGTACGGATTTAAGAGCCTTGAGGAAGTAAAGGACTTCTGTACTTCAAAAGGAATAGATGTAGACTCAATCGTTAGAGGTATACAGCCAATTGCATTTGAAAATGCAGTATGGGCTTACACTCTCGGATGCGGTATCGCGCTTAAAAAAGGTATAAAGAATGCGGCTGAAGCAGCTGAAGCTATAGGTATCGGTTTACAGGCATTCTGTATCCCCGGTTCAGTTGCAGATTCACGTAAGGTTGGTTTAGGCCACGGAAATCTTGCAGCAAAGCTCCTTAAAGAAGAAACTAAATGTTTCTGCTTCCTGGCAGGTCACGAATCCTTCGCAGCAGCTGAAGGTGCTATCGGTATAGCAAAGACAGCCAATAAGGTTAGAAAAGAGCCACTTCAGGTTATCTTGAACGGCCTTGGTAAGGATGCTGCATTTATTATTTCCAGAATCAATGGATTTACATATGTTGAAACAGATTATGATTTCTCTGCTAACACTCTTAATATTGTAAGAACAAAGGCTTACTCAAACGGAGACAAAGCTAAGGTAAGAGTATATGGTGCAAATGATGTTCTTGAAGGTGTTGCAATCATGATACATGAAAATGTTGACGTTTCAATAACAGGTAACTCAACTAATCCAACAAGATTCCAGCACTTGGTTGCAGGTACATACAAGAAGTGGTCCTATGAAAATGGTAAGAACTATTTCTCAGTTGCCTCTGGCGGAGGAACAGGAAGAACCTTGCACCCTGATAACATGGCTGCCGGCCCTGCTTCATATGGTTTGACCGACTCAATGGGTAGAATGCACGGAGATGCTCAGTTCGCAGGTTCATCTTCAGTTCCAGCACACGTTGAAATGATGGGTCTTATCGGAGCAGGTAACAACCCAATGGTTGGTATGACAGTTGCTGTTGCTGTTGCGATTGAAGAAAGCGCTAGATAGCTAAAACCAAACAAGTTTGAATAAACACCAGTACGAGCGTATTTTCGCTTTTACTGGTGTTTTTTGGTTTCAATAATGTGTTATTTCGGCTCTAGTCTGAGAACATTGATTAGAGATAAAAACTATGATATTATCAAATGGGAAAAAATAACAAATTAGGGTGAAGTGTATGAAAACCAAAATATTGGTAGCATTTATTATTTTGACATTTATATTAATATTGTCCAACGGCTGCAGCAAGAATGATTCAGATATTAACTCGATAGAAAGCCAAGTAAAGCTGGAAAAAGCTGATAGTAAAAAAAATTATATTTATGCTAAGCAAGAGCTTGATAAAGCTACACAACAAATACTAGAAAATGATAAATTCCTAAAGGGTCAAGAGGGTACTGAGTTTCAAGCAGATTCATGGAGATTATCAAAAGCGTATTTTGATGGAGACAGAGAATATATCCAAAATAATATGTTAAAAACAACGAAAGATATTAACTGCTATAGTGAGAATAAAGGGTTTTCAAAGATAGAATATATGATTTTTCGGTTTTTAGGTTATGACGCCAAAAATCAATCAGCTAATGCTGAATATATTATTAAAATGGAAGAAACAGATTCTTTTATGTACTTTGACTTCAAAATGAAATTGGATAAAGGGAAATGGAAAATTATAACTTATGGATTGGATGCATAGGAAAGGGAGTATCGAAGACAACCAAGATAACAGCTGCCGATACCCCCGCCTTTGTTTAAGATTAGCTTATAACATTAATTTTTCACCAAAGGTAAAAAAGTTTAATAATTTTGCAGCATCCATATCTCTTTCTGATATTAAAAATAATTACATACACCTTCAGAAATTGCTTCGGCTATGGCTGATTGATTGTTCTTCATCCATTTAACGTCAGAGGTATTATCATGAAAAGCTATTTCGATTATTACTGCTGGAGCCTTTGTAAGTGTCAATTCGTCATAATTACCAGTTACAATTTTCTGGCTTGTATTACCGTACAATTTTGTCAAAGTGGAATTGATTGCCGTAGCCAACGTCTTCCCCTTTGTGGAGGAACTATAGTAATATACTCTAGGACCTTTTCCTCCACCAGCATTTGAATGCAAAGATACGTAGATATCTACTTTATTATCATTTGCTTCTTTTATTCTGCTGTTTCGGTTTTCTGAATTATCAGATCCAAACTTAGTATTATCACTACCGTAAACAGTATGACCTTCATCCTCCAATAATGGTTTAATGAGGTCTGAAAACTCCTGCATTCTTTCTGCCTCTGAAGTGCCATCTGTCCATAAGTTGGCGGTTTGACTTGATGGTGATAAATATATTTTAGCCATCTCATATTCTCCTTTTCGAATTATTCTAGAGTAAGATATAATCGGCCGATTTATCTTCTATTTATTTAGTAGAATTAACCACATAAAAAACAACTGTTTCAAATCCCTTTTTTCAAACCTTGCAACAAAACCATGCAACGTTCTCTTTACAGAAGGTGTTTCGTATGCTAAAATAATTAAACGTAATTAATTAAATATATTTAATTAATTACAACAAACTAAAAATATTAAATTAATACAGACTATTTAATATAGATATCTCGGAGGCGCCATGATTGAAAAAAGTATTGCCTTTATTTCAAATTACTTTTGGAGGGAATCCATTAGTAATATAAACAGAACCTTGCAGAATGAGTCATCCGGCTTTAATATGAATGATTACTATTATTTGACCAAGATATATGAAATGGGGAAGCCTAAATTGGGTGATTTGGCTGCGTTGCTGAGTCTTACTAAACCTGCCATATCAGCTATGGTGAAAAGACTTGAGAAGAATAAACTGGTTATTAAGACACAGTCTGAGGAAGACAGAAGAGTCTTTTTTCTACAGTTATCGGAAAAGGGTCTTTCTATTATTGAGGGAGACTATAGGTTATATGAAAGACTTGCCGAGCTGTTAAAGGATACCTTTACAGTTGAACAGGTAGAAATTTTAAGTGAGTCCCTGAACAGGGCAGTTCAGAAATTAAGCGGGAACTCAGCAAACAGAGAAGCAGGTGTTAAGTAATGAAAAGACTAAAGTACTTTTTTTTGGTAACTGATTTAGGCTTTATCTTGTACTGGACTATTACATTATTTCAAATGATACCTGAGGAATTTTTATTCAAGGATTATAAAAACTCGATAATGATTTCATGGAATTGGTCGTTTTTGCCGATTGACTTGCTTATATCCTTCACCGGATTTACTGGCCTGTATTTGTATAAAAAAAGGCATAAGGCATGGAAAGTGTTAAGTCTTCTTTCACTGACACTTACTTTTTGCTCCGGACTTATGGCTATTTCCTTTTGGGCCATCAGGAAAGACTTTGATCTTGTATGGTGGAGTGTAAATATCTATTTGTTGTTATATCCGATGTTTTTCTTCAAAGGTCTGGTTAAAGATCTGGGTGAAGAAACTGTTTATGGAGGTACATAAGGTAGTGAAGGGACTTATTTTAACAGCAGCAATAATGTTTGAAGTTACCGGTACAATTATGATGAAATTATCAGAGGGCTTTACCAACATAAAATATTCAATGTTAATGCTGGTATTTTACATTCTTAGTCTTGGTATGCTTACATTAGCGTTAAAAAAGATACAGATTGCTACAGCATATGCAACCTGGTCAGGGGTTGGTATTGCATTATTGACGATAATAGGCTTTATATTTTTTAAGGATCAGATAAGTTTTCTGAAAATATTTTTTATAAGCTTAATTATAATTGGTGTTGTCGGTTTGAATTTACTGTCGGATATTCACTAATACAGGTTGACTCCACAGGAACATAACATAATATTTCTTTATTATAAACCAAACATTTTCACTATTATATCGTAAAATATTATGTCGGAGTTGCAAAATACATCATGGGAGAGAAAAGATGAATAACGATATAAAGATGAACAATGGCATTAAGACGAACAAAGATATAAAGATAAACACTGATTTACTGAAGTCAAATGGTATTACCGGATATTTTTTCAGACTTTTATTTATACTCTTAATACCTGCTGCCCAGGGGTTATATTTTCTGATAAACCTTTCTACTACAACTGCGTATGATATAACCATATTTCTTGATAAGTTCATACCTTTTAATGAGTGGTTTATATTACCCTATGTATTCTGGTATATTTATACCTTCGGAGCTTTACTTGTTTTGGCTTTTACAGATTATAAAACTTACTTTAAGCTGTTATTCAGCATAGTAACAGGAATGCTGGTATGTTTCCTTATTTATGTTATTTTCCCTACTACCGTCCCAAGACCTGCTATAGAAGGAACAAATATACTTAAACAAATGGTATTGTTTATATATGGTAATGATAAGCCTTATAATTGTTTTCCAAGTATTCATATGATGGATACTCTATTAATAACCTTATTCATTTTTAAACATAACAGAAACAAGATATTGAAGCTATCTACCGCTTTCATATGTGTATCCATATACCTTTCGACTTTTTTTGTCAAGCAACATAGCATTTTGGATGCAGTTGCCTCCACAATACTTGGAGTTGTGTTGTTCTATGTGTTTGAAAATGCGTATGTTTTAAGAAAAATTGAAAGTATAAGAGAAATTATAACCTTCAGGAAGAGGGTTGAAGAGCTGTCGGAGTAGGTGAAATTAGTATTGCGATAGTGAATTTATTCATTAAGTATCTTGTAGAAGCAAATTGTGGTCAATGTTATAATATGGCCCAGGAGGTTTATATGCTTAAAATAACAAAATATGAACCACAAACCCATCTAATTAGAAGTCTGGTTAAGTATTTCTGGGTTATTGATAGTTCGGCTAGTAATTTGATGGTTAACAATACACTTTTGCCTGTATGTAATATTGACCTGATTCTTAATTTTTCAAATCCGATAACATATATCAATTCAGAGGGAAATGATGAGACTATAGTCCGCGGACTTCATTTCAACGGAATTTCTAGTAAATATAGAATTTTAGTTCAAGAAGGAAAGCTGTTTGTTATCGGAATATCATTTTATCCTATGGGGTTATATGCATTACTTCAAAAACCTTTATATGAATATAAGGACTCTACTATCGACTTAAACCTGGTTTTAAGGGAATTTACTCAAAAGGTCGCCAATCTTCTCGAGGGAGCACAAACAACCACAGAAAAGTTATTTGTCTTGGAACAGGAGCTAACTGGTTTTGTTAACACAGAGTGTATACCTTCCTCTAAAACATTAAATATATACAAAGCTTTTTATAAGAATATTATGAACAGTCGGATAAATGAATTCTGCACCTGTTACGGGATAAGCCAACGCGCCTTGGAGCGCTTATTTAATAAATACATAGGAATTTGTCCAAAAGAATTTCAAAAGTTAGCAAGATTCCAGAAAATTGTTAATCAGATTATGAAGTCTAAATATCAGGATTTAACATTTTTAGCACATCAATACAACTATTATGACCAAAACCACTTTATTAAAGAATTCAAGTCATTGGCAGGAGCTACGCCTACTCACTTTATAAATGAAAAGAGATCAATAAAACATATTATTTAAGTGTCGTTTTTTTACTATTCAATATTTGTAAAAGGATTTAGTATAAGACTGAATCTAAAGTAGAATATTGGAGGTGAAAAAATGAAGACGGGAATTATTACAGAAATAGTTGATTTTCTTATTGTAGAGGGAGTAACCGATGATTGCTTCAAAGAAATAGTTAATTCACTGGAGAATAACTTTCATTCAAAACAGAAGGGTTTTATTGACACTGAACTGCTTAAAGGTAGAGAACCTAATCGTTGGATTATGATACAACACTGGGATTCAATTGAGGACGTTAAGGCAAGTTCGAACTTAATGATGAAGTCTGAATGTACAGAGGAGTTCAGGAAAGCTCTTATACCATCAACTGTAAAAATGTCCATAACAGAACAGGCAGGAGTCTGGAGATAACTAAGGTACATTTTATCGGCCTTTACCAATCAATAAAAATATTATATAATTTTGTCTGTTGTATAAATATAAAATATTTGTATAATAAGAAATTATATAATATTTTTTTAGGTTTTATAACCAAGTTGGTATTTTACTTGGAACCTGTATGGAGGTCATTATGGGCTTTAAGAGAGAAGATTTAAAAGACTCACATCGTATTGTTATAAAAGTGGGGACATCCACATTGACATATGAAACTGGCAAAATCAATTTCACAAGGATAGACAAGCTAGCCAGAATTATTTCGGACCTGTCCAACCAGGGAAGGGAAGTAGTGTTGGTTACTTCAGGCGCAATCGGCGTTGGGGTTGACAAGTTAAAACTGCCCGAAAGGCCAAAGACCATACGTGAAAAACAGGCTGTAGCAGCTGTCGGTCAATGCGAACTTATGCATATGTACAGTAAGTTCTTTTCCGAATATGGACATACCGTTGCTCAAATTCTATTAACAAGAGACATTGTTGGGGACGATACCTGCTCCAGAAACGTTGTAAATACCTTCGAAACACTGTTGACCAAGGGAATTATACCCATAGTAAATGAAAACGACTCAGTATCCATTGTAGAGCTTAAGGTAGGACAGAAGGACACCTTTAGTGAAAACGATACATTATCAGCTATAGTTTCAAAATTAATCAGAGCTGATCTACTTATAATACTTTCTGATATTGATGGCTTTTTTGATTCTGATCCCAGGAAGAATCCCGATTCTAAAATGCTTTCTGTTATTAAGGAAATTACTCCTGAAATTGAATGCTGTGCTGACGGCGCAGGTACAAAGCGCGGAACAGGCGGAATGGTTACTAAAATCAAGGCTGCTAAGATTGCAACAAAGGCAGGAGTAAATGTGGTGCTTACAAACGGAAGCCATCCAGAGGCTGTCATGAGTATTATTAACGGCGATGATATAGGAACTGTCTTTGTAGGAAAAGAGTAAGGTTGTATACATTTTAATTACTTAATAATTGCCAAATTGAGTTATAAAGCTTGAAACTTACCCGCTAAATTACACAGTAGAGTCCAGTAAGATAATATCTTACTGGACTCTACTTATTTTATAGTAATGAACAGTTGTCCAGGGGCACCCTTTCCATACTATAGCCGTGTATTAATCAATCTCAATGTTTGTTTCACTTAGGTATAGACATACCTTATCCAATAAATTAAGTAATGTCTCACTTTGCTCAGTTCCTAATTTCTCA
>JAEYWA010000172.1 GCA_023431385.1 Bacillota bacterium
AAAATATCAAATGTGTCTTGCGGGACATAGATATATGGTGGGTATAGCTCAGTTGGTTAGAGCGCCAGATTGTGGCTCTGGAGGCCGTGGATTCGAATTCCACTATTCACCCCAAAAAGTATAAGCGAAAGCTTATACTTTTTTTATGTGCGTGTGCGTTCAGCGAAGCTGGAGCACACTTTTCAGTATAAGTCTAGGTTCTATAATGAATGTTGGGGTAACTGTAAAAAATTAGCATCTGTTCAGTTCCGAGTCTTCGTGGCTGGATATATATGGTTGGATGAATATGCTATAATTAATTGTAGTTCACAATGGTCGTAAACTGTGAACATGAAGTATAAATATTATCCTCACATCATTTTATCAAAACGGAGAGGCTATGAAAAAAATTATTGTTTTTATTATAGCAGCACTTACATTATTCTCAGGATTCGCAACACCAGGTTATGCGTTGTCAGATTCGCAATCTAATTCAATTCAAACATTGTTGGATGATGCCTGTCGTATATCAGGTGTTCCAGGAATGTCAATTTCAATACTTGCCAACGATGAAGTGCTCTACTATTCTTCCGGGTATGCAAATCGTGAAAAGGGACTGTCGGCAAGTGAAAATACTCTATATGAGCTGGCTTCGGTCAGTAAAGCTTATACCGCTATGGGTATTCTACTGCTGGAAAAACAAGGACTGCTGTCAATGACTGATACCATCCAAAAGTATTTACCGTGGTTTACGTTAAGGTATCAGGGGAAACCTGTTGATATGCAGAGGGTTTCACTTAATAACTTTTTACACCATACTAGCGGATTAACGAATGGCAGTCACAGTCAAAACATACCACAAGGCAATACGCCGGATATGCTGCAAAAAACCGTAGAAATGCTCGTAGATGCTGAGTTGTCGTTTTATCCAGGTAAACAGTACAATTACGGAACAGTTAATTATGATGTATTAGGTCTGGTTATTGAGATTGTGTCCGGTCAGAGCTATGAAGACTTTATGAAAAAACAAATATTTCAGCCGTTAGGGCTATACCAGACGTATGTCTATAAAGAAGATGCCCAAGCTACCGGACAATTGGCACAGGGCTACCGCTCTTCCTTCTTTATGACGACCCCATATGATGCACCGGAATATGCAGGGAATAAACCCGCGGGCTATATCATTTCTTGCACCAAAGATATGGCACGTTGGATGGGTATACAGATGGGTCTTATTAAGGATATACCCGAAATATTCCGTGAGGTTATTGAGACATCCCATCATGGGGATAGGTCAGTCTCCGATGTCGACGGAATGTTTTATGCTGCGGGGTGGTCGGTTAATTCTGACCAAACAATTATTGAACACTCTGGAGGCAACCCCAATTTTGCAACCAAAGTGGTAATACTGCCAAAACAACGCTCAGCCATATGCTTATTGACCAACGGTACGAATACTAATATTAACTTAGTACTAAAAGTTAAGGAAATTTTAGATGGTAATCCATCTCAGTCATATGATATAAGCGGCACACAGCTTCTTGACATAACCTTGTCGTCTGCTACAATTATTTGTTGCCTGTTGGCTGTTCTGTTCTATCTTTTAGGATTACGCAGAAAGAAAATAAATGAGCGGCAGCCAATGACAAAGAAGAACATAATCGTATCAGGTGTTTGGCTGATAGCTACTGTAATATGCGTGGTTTTCATAATACTTATCGTATATAGTCGGTCAACGATACTTATTTGGCAAACATATAGTATTCTTACAGCCTTAATTTCACTGGCATTATTAACAGCATGTATTACATGGTTTGTATACACTGGCCGGTATTATGCCATATTCCGTAAATAAGTGTTAGCTGAATACATATTTTACTTATTTATGCATATATGAAACATTTACTCTTTTGTTACGTCTATTAATATAACGAGGAAACAGATATTAGATTATAGTTAGATTATAGCAGGGGAGGAAATTATATGAAGAGAGCTTGGGTTTTATGTATTCTGGCATTGGTTTTACTAATTTCTTTTGCTGGCTGTGGAAGCACCAGCGATGAATCCAGCGCGCCATCTATGGCAGCACACAAATCAGTGTCGGTAACGTACGGTAACGCGCTGAGCAAAGGTGATATAGCCTTGAGTCAAAGGGCAGGCGGTTCCGAAGTAATGAAAGAAGAAGCTTCAGTCGAAGATGGAGCAAAAGAAAATCAAAAAGACAATTCAGATATTACAACACAGAATTCAGGTATAAAGTCAAGTAATTCTGTAAACATCAGCCAAAAGATCATTTTTACTGGTCAAGTTGATTTGGAAACTCTTGAATTCGACAAAGCCAGGACTGAACTGTGTGATTATATGGTATCGATTGGGGCATATCAGCAGAGTTCTTCTGTTAATGAAGGCCGGATAGGTTATAAGGGACTTAAAAGCGCTCAATATGTATTTCGTGTACCTAAAGCAAAGTATGATCAATCCTTTATTGATTTAAGAAACTTCGGAACTGTTGTACTTGAGCAATCCAATGGTGAGGATGTAACCGATCAGTATTTTGATACCGAGGCAAGGTTAAAGTCTCTTAGAATTCAACAGGAACGGCTTCTTGAATTGCTGAAAAAGGCAGTAAAAATGGAGGATATCCTAAAGATCGAAAAAGAGCTACAGACCACGAATTATGAAATAGAGAATTTAACCGGGACATTAAAAAAGTGGGATTCTCTTGTTGAATATTCAACTTTGACAGTTAACCTGAATGAGGTTGAGCAGATAAGGCCTGTTCAGCCAAAAGAAAACGAGAACTTATTATATAGAATTTCCTCAGGCTTTAAAAACAGCGTAATCGACTTATGGGATTTTATTCAGGACACAATTGTAGCTTTAGCTGCAGCAATTCCAGTTTTACTGCCTCTGGGGGCTATAGGATATTTGATATATAGATTTATCAGAAGAAAAATATCTAAAGCTGAAAAAAAGTCAGACCATAAACTTGAACCTTGACATGTGAGATTCCATATGCTATTATTGTGTCAAAATTTAGTATCAAGGAGGAAATTTGATGTCTGCCGCATCTGTAAAGGTGGAAAACAACTAAATCGTTGTAGGCTTTTAAATATTGGTTTTTATTTTAAGTTTATTGTAACTATGAACCTGTATTTATGTATGCCTTTTTGATGATACTTTTTGTATCATTGTGACACCTGCTTTCGTACGTAAATGTACGGTACAGAATGCTTTGCAAACATTTTTTTCCGGACTGGATTATTCGACTATATGATAATACTTTATTAATTATTTATGATTATCATAAGTACTGATTACCGGAATTTAATATATGCCATAAAAAGCGTGACAGGTTAGTCCTTGTCACGCTTTTAGTTTTATGGACTATTTATAATACAGAAAAAATAGGACGTGAATAGCATAACTCTTGCTTCATGTTCTGCTGTATTAAACCCCTGACAGCATTCTGAACTTTACAGGCCCGAATATTAGGGCTTTAAGAGTAAAGCAGTGTGCAGCCAGGGGTTTTTATTATTTAAGGAGGTAATGAATTTGAAGATTTACACAGAAACGTTGGAATTTGATAAAATTATTGATATGCTTTGCCAATCGGCTATGTCCGAAAGGGCTAAATCCAGACTTTCGAAGCTGACACCTTATATGTCTGAGGTTGAATGCAGAGAAAAAATGCAGGAAACCACTGATGCAAAAAGAATACTAGAAAGTCAGGGCACACCCCCTCTCCCGGCAATGACTGAGCTTGATAAAATCCTCGAACTTAGCTCAAAGGGAGCTATGCTCATCCCTGAACAGTTATTATATGTAGCGCAATTCCTGATTTCGTGCAAAAGAATGAAATCATACCTGAAGAAGGCTGAAGCTCTGCAAGTAGAGATAGCATATTATGGAGGCTCCATAAATGATCTGAGTGACCTTTATGAGGAAATAGACCGTTCAATAAGAAACGGTTATGTAGATGACTCGGCTTCACCGAGACTGAGAGATATAAGAAGAAAGCTTGTAAGCATAAGTGATCAAGTTAAATCGAAGCTCGAGAGCCTCCTTCGAAATAAGAAGGATTGGTTTACCGACAGTTTTGTATCTACTAGAAACGGGCATTTTGTTTTACCTGTCAAAAAGGAATATCGGAGTATGATAACAGGAACTGTTATTGACACATCTTCTACAGGGGGAACCGTATTCATTGAGCCAGCAGCAGTCCAGAAGCTCCAGGCAGATAGAAGTCTACTAGCAATTGAGGAAGAAAACGAAGTAAGGAAAATACTTTACACCCTGACTGCACTTGTGGATGAACAAAGGTCAACAATATATTTGAATATGGATGCCATGGAGACTCTGGATTTTGTATTTGCAAAAGCAAAGTTGTCACTGAGTATGAAAGCAATTCCGGTCAAGGTGACTGTAAACCGAAAGATTTCTGTTAAAGCAGGCCGGCATCCGTTACTGAATCAGTCTTACTGTGTCCCTTTAGATTTTGAAATAGGCGAAGGCATCAACGGGGTAATAATAACAGGACCCAATACGGGAGGGAAGACAGTTGCTCTGAAAACCGTGGGACTTCTATCAATTATGGCTCAAAGCGGACTTCATGTACCTGCTGCTCCTGGAAGTGAATTTTGCATGAACAACATGGTACTTTGTGATATTGGAGATGGTCAGAGCATAACGGAGAACCTTTCAACCTTTTCCTCACATATTATTAATATTATTGATATACTGGGTTCGGCTACTCATGAAAGTCTTGTACTTCTTGATGAATTGGGTTCCGGGACTGACCCGGCTGAGGGAATGGGAATAGCTGTCTCCATAATTGAAGAGCTTAAAAGGAAGGGTTGTCTCTTTGTGGCAACCACACACTACCCTGAAGTAAAAGAATATGCACGAAAGACAGAGTTGCTGGTAAATGCTCGTATGGCTTTTGACAAAGAGAGTTTAAAGCCTTTATATAAGTTGGAAATAGGAGAGGCTGGAGAAAGCTGTGCTCTTTATATAGCGAAACGGCTGGGCTTTCCTCAGCATCTGCTTAAAATTGCCCATGAGCAAGCCTACGGGCAAAAGCAGCATCTGAATACCCCGAAAAAGCTAAGCCAAGAAGATAAGTTTGTGGATGACATTTTCCTGGCAGGAGAAATAAATGATAATTCGATTTCTATAAATAAACATAATACAATAAAAACACAAACGATAGCCTCTATTAAAAAAGAAATGGAAGCCCCAAAACCAAACAGGAGCAGCAGATTTCTCCTTGGTGACAGTGTGATGGTATATCCCCAGAGGGAAATAGGAATTGTTTATCAGACAGCAAATGAGAAAGGTGAGCTGGGAGTGCAGATAAAGAACAAAAAAACGCTGATATCACATAAAAGGCTT
>JAEYWA010000243.1 GCA_023431385.1 Bacillota bacterium
GCAAAATTTGGCGGAACATCACTTGCTAATGCTGAACAAATAAAAAAGGTTTGCGATATTGTTCTATCAGATAGTGACAGAAGAATTATTGTAGTATCTGCACCTGGTAAAAGAGATAAACAGGATATAAAAGTTACCGATTTACTGATCGCATGTGCGAACAAACAGCTGGAGACCGGTAATTCCTCTTTAGAGTTGGAGGCAGTTGTTAAAAGATTTAAGGATATAGCTGACGACCTCAAGCTGGATGGCAGTATTATTGAAGAAATCAGGAAAGATCTTGAAGAAAGATTAAAGCTTGACACAAGTCATAAAGGAATGTTCATGGATGCTATGAAAGCAGCCGGAGAAGATAACAGTGCCAAATTGGTTGCTGCTTACCTGAACAGCATCGGTAAAAAAGCTCACTATGTCAGTCCTAAACAAGCAGGCCTATTAATGAGCAGCGAGTTTGGAAATGCCCAGGTTTTACCCGAAGCCTTTGAGAATCTTAAAATGCTTAATAACTATGATGGAATAATTATTTTCCCGGGCTTCTTTGGGTACACCTTAGAAGGTAAGGTTGCTACCTTCCCTCGTGGAGGTTCCGATATAACCGGTTCAATACTTGCTGCAGCGCTGAAAGTTGATTTGTACGAAAACTTTACGGACGTTGATGCAGTGTATGCAGCACATCCAGGTCTTGTACACAAGCCAGTAGCAATATCCGAGCTTACTTATAGAGAAATGAGAGAGCTTTCCTATGCCGGATTCTCAGTTTTACATGAAGACACTCTTGTTCCGGTTTTCATGGCTGGTGTTCCTGTTAATATTAAAAATACAAATAACCCTACAGCTCCGGGAACTAAAATTGTACTTAAAAGAGATATAACACCAAATCATGTTGTTGGTATAGCCAGTGATTCCGGATTTTGCTGTATATATGTAAGCAAGTTCATGATGAACAGGGAAATCGGTTTTGGCAGAAAGCTTCTTCAGATTCTGGAAGAAGAAGGTATATCCTATGAGCATACGCCTTCCGGTATTGATAATATTTCTGTTATTTTAAAGCAGAACCAGTTCAAAACACCTGAAGTTGAACAAAAAATACTGGAACGAATTAAAAATGAGCTTGGGTGTGACGATGTGTCAATAGATCATAACCTAGCAATAGTTATTATAGTCGGTGAAGGCATGAAAAATACTGTTGGAACTGCTGCAAGAGCTACATCAGCGTTGGCTAAGGCATCGATAAGCCTGGAAATGATAAACCAGGGATCATCAGAAATTACCATGATGTTTGCTGTTAGAGAGGACGAAACCAATAAAGCTGTTATTTCACTCTATAATGAATTTTTCTATAAATAAAATCCTTGGGAGTTAGCTGACTACTAAAACCTAGTGCTTATAAATTTTTACTATATATTTTGAATAAATAAAACAACGAAGGGTCTCCTTCGTTGTTTTATTTATATGAGTCTATATAACCTTCACAAATAAATTACTTCCAACCCATCCATATGAATTAAAGATTAACCTTTATATTCTAAATCATTACCCTAATTAAAGTTGGAGAACCTATATTATTTCGAAATCTCAATTTTTGCTCCGGTATAGTAATGCAGTAGTATCTGATCAAATGTAAATCCGGCATTTGCCATACCCTTTGCCCCTTCCTGACTCATACCCACCGCATG
Organism: Bacillota bacterium; assembly: GCA_023431385.1. Lineage (GTDB taxonomy): Bacteria > Bacillota > Clostridia > Acetivibrionales > DSM-1351 > Ruminiclostridium. The sequence continues at coordinate 1,677 of JAEYWA010000243.1, forward strand.
CCCATAGCCTCTACCAGTGAAAGTGTATTCTGTCGGTACAGACGATAGAACTGTGGATTTCCCTTCAGCATCTACTACAGTAACCTTCTGGTTAGTGTCTGTAACCTTCGTTTCACCATCGGCTGTAATAACTGTCATTTGCCCGAGCTGTTTCTTTTCTTCCTTGCCGTCAACCATTACATTGATGTCTGCATTAGTGGAAATAGTATACCATTGACTGTAAAGTCCTAAAAATGTTCTGCAGCCATCCTTTGCGAATTTTACTCCCTCGGGCTTCAACGTACCTTTTACAATTATTTCAATGGGTCTTCCAGCTTCTGACAGCTTAGTAATTTCAATACTTGTAACGTCGCCTATTTCATAGTTTTTCAGCTTCTGGCTGATTTCATCGGCAGTAAACGTCAACGTCCAATTATATTTAGGTGACTTCCCTGATTCATACTTATCTTCTACACTTTTGAGATATGGAGCACCATTCCAAACATTTGAACCGTCTTCTGTCTGCCCACCGCTGGAAGCTGAGTAAACTGCTTCAATCAATTTTCCTTCATAGGTCAAAACCATATCCTTTGTTTCGTCAATAGCAGTATTTGCAATTGCACTTTCTGAGCCAATTCCCCTATATACCTGACAATGAATATCATTGCATAGATTAAAGCCGTAGTTCAAATGAGTATTGGATTTATTCGATTTTGTAAGATTCAGATGTGCATATGTTCTGGCAGCTACAGCCTGAGCTTTGATTGCTTCAATGTTTGAAAAACTTTCAATTTCATTAGGAACTACACCATAAAGATATTCTTCCATCTGCAATATATTTATAATGGTCATATCACTGCCTGTCATTCTTCTGAATTCTACCTGCCCTCGAAAGGTATTGAACTTGTCTGATCCAATTTTAACAGGTTCTCCTTCGACCGGCTTTCCCTGTAACAGCTTCTGTTCCGAAGCAAACATAAATATAGTATCACCGGTAATACTGTCAGCTCCATATATCCTTGTATCAGATTTTTCTACAACAGTGCACTCGATTTGTCCAAGCTTTTTAACAACTTCAGCAATATCAGAATTTGCTGTTTCCTGGTCGATATAGAACCCTGTCCATACATCCCACCCTGTATCAGTGTAGACAGGATAAGCCTTGATTCCCTTCTGTTTATATGTATTTACATTCCTTACTGCTTCATTATAGGTATTGTATGTCTTTTTTAGTTTCAGATGATATGGCCCTACTGTTGGATTTCCCGTCTCGTCAACAGCTGTAAGTTTTGCTCCGCTTCCGGTAAAGTAGCTGTCTTTAATTATATTAATATTTTGACCCGGGCTTGAGTTATATATTGGAATATCCGAGTTTGCAGACGAATCATAAGCAAGGAATACTACTCCTTTATCTGCACTGATAATCATCTGACTCTGGGCTTTTGAACCATAATACAAACCTATTTTTACAGTAGGATTTGCTGCAGCATAAACATTAAAACTATTTATACCTGAAAACATTATAATAACTAATACTATGCTTATAAATAAGCAAAATTTCTTCATTAGTAACAAACTCCTTGTATTTTCGTCATTTTTCTTAGCTTGATTCGACATGGAATATTCTACATCCTGCCTGATAGAAAAAATGTAACAGAATTGAAATATCGAGCATATAATATAGATACGTAGACTGGATACACAAGTTAACTGATTTATACCCACATTCGTAGTAAAAGTATTTGACACAACTATTTACCAATGATATGATAGAAAAAATAAATATAGCTTGAGATAGAGGTGCGTATTTAATTAGTATCTGCAATGAAGATTTTTGGGGTCTCATGATTTGCAGTGAAAGGGAAAAACGCCGAAGGTAAATACTTCCCAATAAATGTATTGCCTGGTTTTAAGGTTAACAGCCTTGAGACTGTCATCATAATGATGTGGTGGAGCGCTATCTGTTTATTATAATTTTTCCGGTTATAATTTTTAAAACAGACGTTGGCTTACGCCAACGTTTTTTAATTTTCGAGAAAGTAATACAATTAAACTTTTGGATTAATGCATATGCTCTGTTTCAATTATAAAATAAAAAATAGCAGTGTGTTAATATCACGCAGATGGAGGTTATTATGAGAAAACCAATTTTTACAGGATCAGGCGTTGCAATTGTTACTCCGTTTACAAATGAAGGTACCGACTACAACAAACTTTCTGAACTAATTGAGTATCAAATTAAGGAAGGCACTGATGCCATAATTATTGCAGGCACTACTGGTGAAGCATCTACAATGTATGACAATGAGCATAAGGCTGCCATTAAATTTACTGTTGAGAAGGTAAACGGTAGAGTGCCGGTTATAGCAGGTACAGGAAGCAACCACACAGTTCATGCTATTGAGCTGAGCAAGTATGCACAGGAAGTTGGAGCAGATGCTATTTTAACCGTTACTCCCTATTACAATAAGACCACGCAAAAGGGGCTTTATGAGCACTTTAAGCTAATTGCCAACAGCATACGTATTCCGGTAGTACTTTATAATGTTCCTTCCAGAACAAATCTGAATATTTCTCCCGATACGATTAAAGCTTTGTCTGAAATCGATAATATTGTTGCCATAAAGGAGTGTAATCTTTCCCAGGTTGGAGAAGTTGTTAATCTTTGCGGAGAAGATTTTTCTGTATATTCGGGCGAAGATGCAGCAATTGTTCCCTTCCTTTCATTAGGCGCAAAGGGTGTTATTTCAGTCATGGCCAATATCATTCCAAAAGATACTCATGACATGGTAGCCAAATACCTTGCAGGAGATGTTGAAGCCAGTAGAAAGCTTCAGTTAAAGACTCTTGACCTTATTAAAGCTCTGTTTATTGAAGTAAGTCCCATTCCGATAAAAGCTGCTATGAATCTTATGGGTATGAATGTTGGTAGCTGCAGACTGCCCTTGATAGATATGTCCGAAAAAAACCTTGACATATTACGAAATGAATTGAAAAAATACGGTCTGCTGTTGTAATTTAACAGTGGTAGCAAGCAATGTATTTTTAATGTGATGTAACATACTTATAAATGATATACTTATAACAAAGCTGTCTTTATAATAATGATTAGGATGTGATTACAAATGATTAATGTTTTACTAAGCGGTTGTAATGGCAAAATGGGCCAGGTAATTACAAGGCTGGCTGAAAATTTCGACAGTTTAAAAATTGCTGCAGGTTCTGACATAAATGATAACATAAATAACCCCTACCCTGTTTTCACTTCTTTAAAGGAGTGCAATGTCAAGGTAGATGTTATTATAGATTTTTCAAACCCTAAAGCCTTCGGCGGCTTGATAGAGTTTGCCCAGGAAAGAAAAATACCTGTTATAGTTTGTACTACCGGACTCTCTAGTGAACAAATTAATGTTTTGAAAAGAGATGTTTCCAAAAACATTCCAGTGTTCTACTCGGCTAATATGTCCCTGGGGGTAAATTTACTTATTGATCTGGTAAAAAAGGCAGCTAAGGTGCTTGAAGGACAGTTTGATATCGAAATAGTCGAAAAGCATCATAACCAGAAGATTGATGCACCAAGTGGAACAGCTTTAGCGATAGCTGAAGCCATTAATGAAACACTTGAAGAAAAGTGCGAATACACATATGACAGACATTCCAGAATGAAGAAACGCGGTAAGCAGGAAATTGGTATTCATGCTGTTCGCGGAGGTACAATCGTTGGCGATCACTCTGTCATTTTTGCAGGCAATGATGAAATTATTGAAATAAATCATTCTGCGACATCAAAGGAAATTTTTGGCGTAGGTGCTCTAAAGGCTTCACTTTTCCTTTGGGATAAGGCACCTGGACTTTATTCCATGACGGATCTCATTGCGGAAATAAATTAGTATTTTTTGTGAATTTAATATTTTTTATAGGAGGGAATTCTTATGTCAAATATTTCGGTTACGAGTATGTGTACCCTGTACAATGTAGCAATGGTGACAGTAGATAATCTTCCCAATGACATGCTGGTGATATCTAATATATTCAGTAAAATTGCAGATGAAAATATAAATATCGATATGATTAGCCAATCCCCTCCATATAAAGGGAAAATAAATATTTCCTTCAGCATGCCGGCAGATAATATAACAAAAGTAATATCTCTGCTCAATACATACAGAAACTCTGTTCCAAACCTAAGAGTAGGTATAGATTCCGACAGCACAAAAATAAGTGTATTCGGAGAAGCCATGAAGGAGATCCCAGGAGTTGCTGCCAGGCTGTTCAGACTCCTTGCCGCTAACGAAGTGGATGTTAAGCTTGTTACTACCTCTGAGGTAGACATATCCTTCCTTATTTATGATAAGGATACCGATAAAACTATCTCTGCAATAAAAAAAGAGTTCTTAATATAATAAAGTTAGTGACCGCTTTACCAACAGGGGTGCAGTCGTACTAGATTAAACCGGTATGTCTGCACCCCTTAATGTTACACAATACTAATTCCCTTCCGTACCTCTCATGAAACGCAAGACATGGGTCAAAAGTTCAATAATATCAACATAATATTTAATGATTTTCCTAAGCAGATTAAGGTATAAAATACCCTGATTGCTTTACAATGTCCTCACCGGAAAGGAATTCTTTTGTTGCTTCTCCTACAGTCTTTGAAGTGCTATTAAGATAAGCTTGAATCGCATGATACCCTGCTGCGTAGCCTCCACAATAAGGAATATCAAGCATTTTGCCCTCAGGGACCATTGGGTGATCGCCATATATATAATTTCGCACCTCCATGAAGCCTGTAACATCAAGGCTTTGCCCAATAATCCTTCTTGTTCTGTCCAAATCATTCTCGCTAATCTTTGTAACCCAAGGTCCGACATATTCTTCACCGTACAAGACAGCTGCAAAACTTTCTGCAAGACCTTCAACTGCGAGATATTGACTTAAACTAACATTCATGAATTTCCAACTTATATTATTAACAAGTACATTATGATGAAATTCATGAGCAATACACGACGATAACCTTGGAATATTGTATGTATTAGGTGCAATAAGTATCTGAATATAACCCGGTGTAGATCCGACTCCTGAGTATCCTTCACTTTGTTCAAGCATTGAAGGATTCCCCAAAAAGATACCAAGTAAGACTTCTTTCGGTATTGTAATACCTGTCGGCTGTAAGTTGCTCAGAGCTAACTCAACGGCTTGCCTGGCTTCATTCCATGCATCAGAGTCATTTAGTTGCTTAAGCATTTCACTTGTGAGCTTATCTGCACCAGATAGTGTCAAATACCCCAGAAGATTAGGGTCGCGGGGCATGTTCATTCTTTCAAACATGTCCGAAAAAGGCTCCAAAAAATATCTGTCAAAAAAATCAACTCGCTTATCATCAGGCAAAGACAACATTTCTGCATATAGCTTGTTCGTTTCTAAAATACTGATTTTCATTTTTCTTCCTCCCATTAAGTTTTTGAACACTATTTGGCCTCATAATGAACAAGCTATATTATAGACTATGACGCAACGAGAAGGTCAATAGGATTATAGTGCATTTTATATTGCACCTTATGTACCTCTTTTTGCCTCTCATCAATTTTATATTATTAATTATAAAGTACATTTTTAGATATATAAAAGAACCCGACTATAGGTCAGGTTCTGCAAATGCTTTGTTATCCATTTATTATATTTTTGTGTTATATAGCATATTATTTATTGTCAGGATCTTCCTCTGAGTCTGTTTTATTGTTGGAATTTAATTCTAAAGTGCTGTCCACTTCCTTATAATCCTTTTTATAGAAGCTTTCACCATCGTCTTCATCGTCTAATTCATCTAATTCTTCCGTTTCTTTAGTTTCAGTTTCAGTTACTACATATTTCTTTATAATAGGATTGACATAGAAGTTGTTCATTAAACCTATGAAGCATGGTAGTATCAGTATATACAAAATTATTCCGGCTATTATGAAATAAAATGCCAGATATGCTACAGCAAGGTTTAATACGAGAAACAGCAGGTTTGGAAGCAACTTGAGTATGGAAAAAATAAATGCGTTTTTGTAAAGGTTCTTAATACTCAAATGAACAGTAACCAGCATCGGATAAATATACAAATGCATTATCATAAAAATTGCCAACGATAGAACTACAAAGGATGTTGCAGCAGTGGCAAGTAATCCGCTTTGGGTGGTATAGAAATTAATTGCTATACCAAGAATATACATCACAACTATATCAATTACTGTAACCAGCATACCCTGTTTAAAGTTCTTAATAAAGTTTTCCTTAAAGTCCCACCATATGAAAGAATGCTCTTCTCTGGAATAGTTTCTTAAAATATAGGTAAAACCTGCCTGTACAGGTCCCAGAGTAATTACCGGTACTAATGTCATCACAGCAGCTAAAAAGAATCTGATATAGAAATCACCTATTCCTCCGTCAAACTGTAATTTTTGCAAAAAGACTGAGGATACAATAAGTGCTATTATTAAAGCAGGAATGTTAAATAAGACGAACATCAGGTTAACCCTGAGCAAATGCCAGAATTTACGCTTAAGCACCTCAAAAAATATGAAAAATCTCGGCTTAGGAGGAGCATCCTTATCAACTCCGGGCCCTGGTTTATTGTAGTTTGCACTGAAAAACCCCACGCGCAACTCTCCTTTTCTTATTGCATAGTTTGAATTACTATGCATTTATAATAACAATAAGTATTTTACCAAGACTAAACGTCGGGTTCAACACATTTTCAAAAATACTTGATTTATTTACAAATTGTTAATTAGTTGTTAGAGATTACATACGAACTAGTGCTAAAGGTTTCTTCGTCGTTTATTAAAAATATTTTGCGCCAAAATCAGTTTTTTATAAATTAATTATTGACACCCTTAAAATTACCTAGTATAATCATACTTGCTGATGCGGGAAGCGCAGCAAAAAGCCAAAAATGCGATCGTGGCGGAACTGGCAGACGCGCACGTTTGAGGGGCGTGTGGGAGACCGTATGGGTTCAAGTCCCATCGATCGCACCAAGAAAAAGAGACGATGATACGAAGTATCAATCGTTTCTTT
>JAEYWA010000251.1 GCA_023431385.1 Bacillota bacterium
ATATTCATAGCAACCATTCATGATAATATTCATAGCAACCATTCATAACAGTATTCTTATCTTTAGAAGAAAGGAGGGCTTGTTTTACTGATTGAAAAAATGACGAAGGAACCTCTCCATTTGATCGTGACTATAGGATTACAAACCCTACCTTGAGAGAGTATGGTTGTCCCGCTATTACAAGTGTCGGTACCACTTGTACATATCCCCCTCGTTGAAACGCGAAGGAAAATAACATTTTCTTCTGACAAAAAGTTTTACCTTAATTAAGCGTTTTATCGGTTTACCTAATGCATTAATCCCATTTTATTTTTATATCTCTGAAAAGGGATCAAGAATTAAGCAAAGTACAACATGAAATTACTTTAACAATAAGGGGATGGAAGCTATGAAAATCAGATTTAAGTTAATGCTTATTATTATGTGTGTATCACTAATTCCGCTAATGTGTTTGTCAATATTTCTATTAAGCCAATTCAGTCAAACAGTTGAAAATAACATCGAAGACCAGGTGAATGAAGTAGCCAAATCTAATTCAAATGTTATGGAGACCTGGATAAGTAAAAAAATTTCACTTGTCGAAAATATCGTAAAAGCACATCCAGAGTTTAAAAATGGTAATGCTGATGAAATAAATCCTGTACTGAGGCCAATTTTTGAAAGTGATACCGAACTGGAGACAACTGTATTTATTAACAAAGATGGTAATGCTCTTAATGTAGTAGATAATAAAAGTACTGTAAACCTTGCCGATAGAGAATATTTTCAGAAGGCAAAAAGTACAAAGAAAACCTATATACAAGACGTACTTGTTAGTAAAGTGACCGGTAATAAAGTTATAACCATTGCTGTACCGATCTTTAATGATAGTGGAGATTTTCAGGGGGTAGTTTTTAGCCAGGTTGATATAAAAACATTGGAGAATTCACTTGGGAAGATAAAGGTTGCAAAAACTGGAAGTGCTACGATGTTAAACACTAAAGGCGATTACATATTTGACATTAAACCTGATAGAATAGGAAAAAACTATAAGGAATTTGTAAAAAATGCAAGTAATGAAGAAGCATTTAAAAATGAAATTCTAATTAAAAATGATGGAATTGTTGAATATACAAACGATGATGGCAGGAAGGTTATTTCAGCCTACTCTACTGTATCTTTAACAGGTTGGAAGGTAGTTGCGGTTGCCCCTCTGGACGAAGTGTATGAGGAATTCAACAAGAATATGCTTACCATAATCATATCAATAATTGCAATTGCATTATTTACTATTTTTATATCAATAATTGTTTCAAGTCTTGTGGCTGTTCCGATTAAGACAGCTGCTGAACATTTAAATGTTATGGCAAATGCGGATTTCACCGGAAAAGTACCTGCCAAATTCCTTAAGAGAAAGGATGAAATTGGACTTCTTTTAAAATCTGTAGATATTATGAGTAAATCCATTCGATCGGTTCTTCAGGGGGTAATCGATGAGGTTAATGGTATGAAGCATAATGTTGCAGTATCATCACTGAATTTGTCCGAATTAGTATCGCAAATTGAGGACGTATCGGCGACAACAGAAGAGATGTCTGCGGGAATGGAAGAAACAGCAGCCTCAGCAGAACAAATGAATGCAACATCAATTGAGATAGAACATGCAGTGGAATCTATTTCAACAAAAGCTAGCAACGGCTCCCTGATTTCCGAAGAGATAAGTAAACGTGCGCAGGAGCTAAAGGAAAATGTCACAAATTCACAAAGGTCTGCTCACGATATCCGTGTAGATATAGATTCTGATATAAGAAATTCCATTGAACAATCTAAAGCTGTGGAAAAAATAAACGTTCTGACCGAATCAATACTGCAAATCACGGCTCAAACCAACCTGCTTGCATTGAATGCAGCCATAGAGGCGGCTAGAGCAGGAGATGCCGGTAAAGGATTTGCTGTGGTAGCTGATGAGATTCGTAAATTGGCCGAAGATTCAAAAAACACTGCCAATGAGATTCAGAAGATCACAAAACTTGTGGTTAGTTCCGTGGATAGCTTGACACAGAGTTCGGTGAAGGCTTTGGACTTTATTGATACAACAGTAATCAGAGACTATACAACAATGGTAGACACAGGAGAGCAATACTATCAGGATGCCGAAGCCATACAAACCTTAGTCTCTGATTTTAGTGCAACAGCGGAGACATTAGCGACTTCAATACAAAGCATGATCAAAGCCATTAATGAAGTTACTATCTCTAACAGCGAAGAAGCACAAGGTACCCAAAATATAGCTGAAAGAGCATCGGATGTTATGCAGAAGGCAGTTAAAGTCGCCGATGTAATGAAAGAAACCGAACTTAGCTCTGAAAGACTTGCCATCGCAATAGAAAAATTTAAAATTTAAGTATATAAAAACCAAAGGTCTGATTTACGGTATTTAAAAATCAGACCTTTGGTTTTCTTGTGTACTTGAGGGTATGGGTTTGTGTAAATAGGAGGGGTGTAAATCCTTTGGTTTCTGTAAAGGTCTAGCCACCGGTAAATATACTGTCTATCTCGTTAAACTTTATGACACTTCTATCACTCCAAATTTTATGTAAATACACATTAGTTCCCAGATATATGATGTTCCCAGACATATGGTGTTTCAAGATATCTAAATATCGACAAAATTTTGCATTTCCCAATCTAAAACTGTACTATTTTCTAGTAACACATGCTATAATATTCTTAGAACATCCATGTTTGAAAGGAGGACATGATTACTGGTTGAAAATTGGGAAGAAGAAAGCAAAGGAAATAATTCTCTTTAAATTTCGTCAAAAAAAGTCAGTCACACACACTTTTCGACAGTAAGTACTTCGCTTAACAAAGTGTTGGATAATTAATTCTCCTTCTGCATATTTATTCTGCATATTAATATCTAGGCATAGATGTCCCCCACTTCTACAAGTGGCGGATACCACTTCTTACGTATCTCCTTACCTCGTTGAAACGCTAAAAGGAAATATACTTTTCTTTTATCATAAGATTTCACCTTAATTATGCGTTTTAATCGGTTTACCTAATGAATTAATCCCAATTTATTTCTACATTTCTACATAGGTACTAAAGATTCTAAAGCAAATGTACAACTTTAAATTATTCTAAAATAAGGGGATGAAAATTATGAAAATAAGGTTTAAGTTAATGCTTATTATTATGTGTGTATCACTAATTCCACTAATGGGCTTGTCATTATTTCAGTTAAACCAGTTTAATCAGACTGTTACAAGTAACATCGAAGAGCAAGTGAAGGAAATAGCCAAATCTAACACAGAAGCCATGGATACTTGGATAGGTAAAAAGATTTCGGTTATGGAAAACATTGTAAAGGCTCATCCGGAGTTTAAAAATGGTAATGCAGCCGAAATTAATCCTGTACTTAAGCCAATTTTTGAAAGTGATACAGAACTGGAAACAGCTGTATTTATTGACAAGGATGGTAATGCTATTAGTGTAGTAGATAACAGTATTATAAACCTTTCTGAAAGAGAGTATTTTCAAAAGGCTAAAAGTACAAAGAAAACTTTTATAGAAGATATTGTTGTTAGCAAAACAACCGGTAACAAAGTTATAACCATTGCTATACCGATTTTTAATGATAGTGGAGATTTTCAGGGGGTAGTTTTTAGCCAGGTTGATATAAAAGCATTGGAGAATTCACTTGGGAAGATAAAGGTTGCAAAGACCGGAAATGCTATGATGCTATCCACTCAAGGTGATTACATATTTGATAGTAACCCTGATAGAGTAGGAAAGAACTATAAGGAATTTATTAAAAATCCAAGTAGTGAAGAGGTAATTAAAAATGAAATTCTAGCCAAGAATGAGGGAACTGTTCAATATAAGAATGAGAATGGCAGAGAAGTTCTTGTAGCGTATTCTACTGTAGCATTTACAGGCTGGAAGGTAGCTGCTGTAGCTCCTCTGGATGAAGTATTTGAAGACTATAACAAGGATAAGCAGACTACTATCATATTAATAACAGCTGTTGCCTTACTAACAATTTTTATATCAATTATTATGTCAAGATTTGTGGCTGTCCCTATCAGACTAGCTGCAGAATTTTTAAATGTTATGGCAAATGCAGATTTTAGCCGGGATGTACCTGCAAAATTCCTTAAGAGGAAGGATGAGATTGGACTTCTTGCGAGATCAGTAGATATCATGGGTAAATCCATTCGGTCGCTTCTTCAGGACGTAATCCATGGGATTAATGGAGTGAAAAATAACGTTGCAGTATCAACAATTAATTTGTCGGAGTTATTATCACAAATTGAGGATGTATCGGCGACTACAGAAGAGATGTCTGCCGGAATGGAAGAGACAGCGGCTTCAGCCGAAGAAATGAGTGCTACATCATCAGAGATAGAAAAGGCAGTGGAATCTATTGCAACTAAAGCCAATAATGGCTCTTTGATAACTGAAGAAATAAACAGACGTGCGCAGAGCTTAAAAGAAAATGCCTTAAATTCCCAAAAGTCTGCTCACGAAATCCATATAGATATAGATTCGGAAATAAAGAATTCAATTGAACAGTCCAGGGCTGTTGGGAAAATTAACGTACTGACTGAATCCATACTGCAAATCACAGCTCAAACTAACCTGCTTGCATTGAATGCAGCTATAGAAGCCGCTAGAGCAGGAGAGGCTGGTAAGGGATTTGCTGTGGTGGCAGATGAAATTCGTAAATTAGCTGAAGATTCAAAAAACGCTGCCAATGAGATTCAAAAGATTACAAAACTTGTGGTTAGTTCGGTGGAAAGCTTGACACAGAGCTCGGCGAAAGCTTTAGATTTTATTGATACAACAGTAATTGGTGACTATAAAACTTTGGTAGATACAGGAGAGCAATACTATCAGGATGCGGAAGCTATAAAAGAATTGGTGTCTGACTTTAATTCAACAGCCGAGATGCTATCCACATCGATAGAAAGTATGATCAAAGCCATTAATGAAGTTACTATCTCTAACAGCGAAGAAGCACAAGGTACTCAAAATATAGCGGAAAGAGCTTCGGATGTTATGCATAAGACAGTAAAGGTCACCGATTTAATGAAAGAGACTGAACTTAGCACTGAAAGACTTGCTATTGCTGTCGAAAAATTTAAAATTTAAGTTTATAAAAACCAAAGGTCTGATTTACATTACTTAAAATCAGACCTTTGGTTTTCTTGTTGAATTGAGAAATTTATAAAACTATCTCAAATTATAATGTTATATAATTACTGCTGTTAAAACAATTATTTGATAAGTGTAATTGACTTTATAACTACTTTTTCTTCTGGCTGTGAAACTTCTCCCATTGATTCATTCAAGATTACCGGGGTATCTGCAATCTTGTCAAGAGTTTCTTCTCCGCTGATAAGTTTCCCAAAAGCCGCATATTTTCCATCCAATGCGGAAGCAGCTTGGTCATCATGCATTATAAAGAACTGACTTGATGCGGAGTTGGGGTCCATACTCCTAGCCATTGATATAACCCCTCTGGTGTGACTCAGAGTATTTTGAGTAAAGCCGTTTTCACTGAATTCACCTTTGATGTTTTTCTCTGAACCTCCCATACCGGTACCTTCGGGGTCACCGCCCTGTATCATAAAACCTTTCACAATACGGTGAAAAGTAAGTCCGTCATAAAATTTTGAATTTACAAGCTCTGCAAAATTTTTTAACGGTTTCAGGTGCGTATTCGGGGTAGAGCTCCAGTACCATTTTATCACCATTTTCCATCTCAATTTGCACCTGTGGGTGGCCCGATAAATCTATTGTTCCCTCGCTGCTATTCTTTGCCCCTTTCTCGGAACACCCGGATGAAACAACAAGAAGAAAAATGCAAATTGACAATACTGCTGATAATTTCTTAAAAGTACTTCTAAACATGGTTTTGCCTCCGTAAAAAATTATAAGTAAGAGTATTTGGAATTTACTGAAGTTGTAGATAATCCAGTTAATCTAATACAATCAAATTTAATTATACTGATTTAAATCAAAACGTCTATAAAAATTGTAAAAAAACAAGTAATA
>JAEYWA010000037.1 GCA_023431385.1 Bacillota bacterium
TGGCAAAGAAAATTGCAGGTTACGTAAAACTTCAGATTCCTGCGGGGAAAGCAACTCCGGCTCCACCGGTTGGACCAGCTTTAGGACAGCACGGCGTTAACATTATGGGTTTTTGTAAGGAATTCAATGAAAGAACAGCAAAAGACGTGGGACTTATTATCCCGGTTGTAATAACAGTTTATGCTGACAGATCTTTCTCCTTCATCACAAAGACTCCTCCAGCAGCTGTTCTTCTGAAAAAAGCATGCAAGATTGAAAGCGGCTCTGGTAAGCCAAACAAGGACAAAGTTGCAAAGATCACTAAGGAAGAAGTTCGTAAAATTGCAGAAATGAAGATGCCAGACTTAAATGCGGCAAGCGTTGATGCAGCAGCAAGTATGATTGCTGGTACAGCTCGCAGCATGGGTATCGTAGTAATAGACTAGTATCCTCTTGTTTGAATTACTAGTTTCAGTTCGTGGGAGGAAACCAAGGGTTTCCGACAATAATCAACCACTTAAGGAGTGTGACATATGTTTAGAGGAAAGAAGTATCAAGAAAGCTCAAAACTTATTGATAGACAAAAGCTTCATGACCCTGCAGAAGCTCTCGATCTTACTCAGAAAACTGCTAAAGCTAAGTTTGATGAGACTGTAGAGGTTCATATAAAGCTTGGTGTTGACTCCAGACATGCAGACCAGCAGGTTAGAGGTGCAGTAGTACTTCCTCACGGAACCGGTAAAAAGGTTAGAGTGTTGGTATTTGCAAAAGGAGACAAGGCAAAGGAAGCTGAACAGGCCGGTGCTGAATTCGTTGGTGCTGAAGATTTGGTAACAAAGATTCAGAATGAAAACTGGTTTGAATACGATGTAGTAGTTGCAACCCCAGATATGATGGGTGTTGTTGGTAGATTAGGTAAGGTACTTGGTCCTAAGGGCCTTATGCCAAACCCAAAAGCAGGTACAGTATCAATGGACGTAGCAAAAGCTATCGCTGATATCAAGGCCGGTAAAATAGAGTATAGACTTGACAAGACAAATATTATTCACTGTCCAATAGGAAAGGTTTCATTTGGTACAGAGAAGCTTATGGATAACTTCCGTACACTTCTTGGTGCAGTGGTTAAGGCTAAGCCTGCAGCTGCAAAGGGACAATACTTGAGGAGCGTTGTAGTTTCTTCAACTATGGGTCCTGGTGTCAAAATTAACCCAATCAAGGTTATTGAATAGTAAAACCTGTTGACTTCAAAAAAAGGTACTTTACAAATTGCTTGTTAAGTATTATTATATAAAGGTCAAGCGTGACGACTGTATTAAAATTATTTTCAATAAGTCTATATCGCATAATTAAGTAAGCCATAGACAGTGGGAGCTGATGTTCTAAGGACAAAGGCCTAACAGATGTTTTCATCATCCCGCCGAGGTTGTGATTGTAAATTGAGGTTAATCACCCTTTGTATGTCTGTGTGCCTACAAAGGGTTTTTTATTTTGGTGAAAAATTAACTTTAGTATATTTTTCTTACTAAACCGCAAAAGGAGGTGGATGTTTTGCCTAGTAACAGAATACTTGAACAAAAGAAGCAGGTAGTTGCTGATTTGACTGAAAAAGTTAAAGCTGCACAAGCAATTGTATTGGCTGATTACAGAGGTTTAACCGTTGAGCAGGATACAGAGTTGAGAAATGCTTTAAGAGCGGCTGGTGTTGAATATAGAGTTGTTAAAAATACATTAACCAGTTTTGCTATGAAGGAAAACGGACTCGAAGGATTGGATCCTTACCTGAATGGCCCTACTGCAATGGCACTCAGTTCTACTGATGCTGTGGCACCTGCAAAAGTTCTTTCAGAATTTGCCAAGAAGTTCGAAAAGCTCGAGCTCAAGGTTGGTGTAGTTGAGGGTAAGGTAATTGATATTGATGGAATTAAAGCTCTCGCTGAATTGCCATCACGTGAAGTCCTTATCGCAAAGGTATTAGGAGGCTTCAATGCTCCTATTTCCGGCTTCGTAAATGTTTTGAACGGAAATATGAGAGGTTTGGTTGTAGCATTAAATGCTATTGCTGAACAAAAAGCAAATGCTTAAAAATTAATTTTATTTAATTATAAAACTAATTTAATATGTTGATTTAAAACTAAAAACTAAATTTAAAATTATTTGGAGGTAATTATACAATGGCTAGCGAAAAAGTAACGAAATTAATTGAAGACGTAAAGGTTTTAACAGTATTAGAATTATCAGAACTCGTAAAGGCTCTTGAAGAAGAGTTTGGAGTATCAGCAGCAGCTCCTGTAGCAGTTGCAGCAGCACCAGCAGCAGGCGGAGCAGCAGCTCCAGCTGAAGAAAAGACTGAATTCAATGTTATATTGAAGGACGTTGGAGCAGATAAGATCAAAGTTATCAAAGTTGTTAGAGAAGCAACAGGTCTTGGCTTGAAAGAAGCTAAGGATCTCGTTGACGGAGCTCCTAAGACTATCAAAGAAAACGTTTCAAAGGACGAAGCTGCAGCACTCGAAGCTAAGTTCAAAGAAGTTGGAGCAACACTTGAAATCAAATAATATTGATCTCAAACTGAAACTCGTCGGGTAAACCGAGATTTCAGTATTGAAAAAGAGGCTACTCGAGATATTTGAGAGTGGCCTCTTTTTTTAAAAAACGGTTGTTCCTTTAATATTAAACATAATGGCATGTTAAATGTATGTAAAAATCAAAATAAAAAACGTATTTATTAATACGTTTTGACGATTGACAAGCAGTTGCAACTATGATATCATTATACACTGCATTAAAATTGTGTTATTATACCCCAAAGGGAAATATCGCTTTTTACTTAAATAATTATAGCATGAGCTACAATAAAAATGCAACATTACGAATAAATAAGACAAAAATTGCTAATAATATTTTAATGTCTGCAACTCTGTAAAAAAATACTGGATAATAGTTTATAACTATAGGTTCAGTATGCGTATTTTTGAAAATTATATACAACTTAAATACCGGATAAATTTAATTGCTGGCATACCGGATTTAAGTCACAGTACCAATAATTAATAACTTTTTGATAAAGTCTTTATTAGTACTGACAGCTTACGTGTTTTGATTTTTAATTTCTCATAATACAATTCTAATTATGCGAAATTTTAAAATATTCCCAAAGAATCTGGCATATAGAAGAAAATAACGAATACATTATGGCACCAATCTATAATTTATTCAAAAATTTTTAAGGTTAGGTTCTTGTAAAGTCATAAGTTTATGAGGTGATATAAATATGGTACAACCCGTAAAATTGGGTAGAAACACCAGGATGAGTTACTCCAGAATTCAAGAAGTCGTAGAAATGCCAAACCTGATAGAGGTTCAGAAGAATTCCTATCAATGGTTTTTGGATGAAGGTCTCAGAGAAGTTTTCAGAGATATATCTCCAATAATGGACTATACAGGGAATCTGATTTTGGATTTTGTTGATTACTCGCTTGATGATACACCAAAGTATAGTGTTGAAGAGTGCAAGGAGAGAGACACTACATACTCTGCTCCGCTAAAAGCGAAGGTAAGATTAATTAATAAGGAATCCGGAGAAGTTAAGGAACAGGAAATCTTTATGGGTGATTTCCCTCTGATGACAGACAACGGTACCTTTATAATTAATGGTGCAGAGCGTGTTATAGTAAGTCAGCTTGTCAGATCTCCTGGCATTTACTATTCAATGAAGTTTGACCGTGTAGGCAAAAAGTTGTACTCGAATACAGTAATCCCTAACAGGGGTGCATGGCTTGAATATGAGACAGATTCCAATGATATCCTGTCAGTTAGAATTGACAGAACCAGGAAGCTGCCTCTTACAGTGCTTTTAAGAGCTTTAGGCTATGGAACTGATTACGAGATTACTCAGTTGCTAGGTGAAGATGAAAGAATCCTCGCTACCATTCAAAAGGATAATGCAAAAACAAGTGAGGAAGGTCTTCTGGAGATATACAAGAGATTGAGACCTGGTGAGCCTCCTACTGTTGATAGTGCAAAAACTCTATTAAACAGCTTATTTTTTGACCCTAAAAGATATGATCTTGCCAAATTTGGTAGATTTAAATTCAATAAAAAGCTCTCTTTAGCAAACATGATCATCGGACAGATTGCAGCTGAGAATATTGTAGCTGTTGAAACTGGTGAAGTATTGATTGAAGCCGGTGAGCTCATAAGCAGGGAAAAGGCCGAATTAGTTCAGAATTCCGGCGTAAATGTTGTATTTGTAACCGTTGAGGGTAAATCCATTAAGGTTATCGGAAACAGCACTGTTGATATACGAGCGTTTGTAGAGTTTGACGTTACAGATATAGGTATAACTGAAAAGGTTCAATATACTGTTTTAAAGGAAATACTTAATAACAACAGTGGAATGGACCAGATTAAGAAGGCTCTTTCTGAAAGAATCAATGATCTGATTCCAAAGCATATTACTGTAGATGATATTATCTCTTCAATAAATTATATAATCAATCTTGATTATGGAATAGGTACTGTAGATGATATAGACCATTTAGGAAACAGAAGACTTCGTTCAGTGGGTGAATTGCTTCAGAACCAGTTCAGAATAGGTCTATCCAGAATGGAAAGAGTTGTAAGAGAAAGAATGACTATCCAGGATATAGACATTGTTACTCCACAGGCTCTTATAAATATCAGACCTGTTGCTGCATCAATAAAAGAATTCTTTGGAAGCAGCCAGTTGTCACAGTTTATGGATCAGACCAACCCCCTAGCCGAATTGACTCACAAGAGAAGATTAAGTGCTTTGGGACCTGGTGGTTTGAGCAGAGAAAGAGCGGGCTTCGAAGTCCGTGACGTTCACCACTCCCACTATGGTCGTATGTGTCCTATAGAAACTCCTGAAGGACCAAACATCGGTTTGATAGGTTC
>JAEYWA010000079.1 GCA_023431385.1 Bacillota bacterium
TGGCAGTATTGGGTACAGCATGCCGGGATTGGGCCACGAAAGCGGAAATTTTACAGGTCAGATGTTGGAGAGCCATTATCACTGGCTGCCCTGGTGCACTTTTGTGGAGGTTGATCCATCTTCAAGATTATATGATACCTTTGGTGGATATGAGATTTCAGATGCACAAAACCTCACTCCTGAAGACCGTGCAAAAAGGAATCGTATATATGATAATTATATAAGCATATAGTGAAATATATTTTAATAGTAACTCGATGAAAACAGTATGAATTAGTGCTAAGCTTATAATTAGGTAAAATATAAACTTAGCACTAATTTGAATGTTGTCAGATTTTGCACAATAGTCAGGTGATTTCCCAGGGGAAAAATCAGGCGGAAAGCTAATACCGCCAGGAAAATCTGACTGTTGTAAAAATATAAATATAAAAGTAATATCAGTTATAAATTACTGCCTCGGAATGTTGTTGCATTAATACCTGTTACTCTTTTAAAGGCGCGGCAAAAAGTATTTGTAGACAGATAGCCTGTTTTCAAGGCAATTTCACTTATTGACAGGGCAGTACTTCCCAGCAGCTCTTTAGCCTTCTCTATCCTTAAATTCTCAATATATGAAGAAAGCTTTATACCACTTTGATGCTTAAATATGTATGACAAATACGATTCATTCATATTAAATTTGTCAGCTATAGAGGCAAGTGATATGTTACAATCATGATAATAATCGTTTATATAATCAACAATTTGATTATTGGTATTTAAGCTCTGTTTATCCGATTGCCCGTTCATTATTTCACAAAGCATGTAATAGGAATCGGTTATTATTTTAATCTGCTTCAGTTCACTATATTTGTCAATATTATCAGTATTGCTTATGATGTAATTATAGGTTTTTTCATCAAAGCCTATTTGATTCCATAATTTTATGATAATGCCCAACAGCTCGTAAACAAATAGTTTTTGTAGAGAAGTTGAAAGGTTCGAATCCATAATATTCTTTGTAAAGAGAGTGTTCAGAATGGATTTGACAGACCCTTTATCACCTGCCTTGACGTTATTAATAAGCTTTGCCTGTAAATCTGTAGGAAAATAGTAATTAACCGTATAATTACCTGTTCCGGCATACCACAGAATATTACTGTGCTTGTTGGCAGAGTTGATTTTGAATGCAAGCTTTGCCTTCTCAAAGGATACGGGTATATCAATCAGCTGATCTACAATATTGCCACAGGAGATCAAAAGGCTCTCGAATAAGTTTTTAGGCATTTCCTGCTTTAGTCTTGCCGCCACATTTTCAATATAAGGGTTAAGTTTTTCCTGCTGAAATGAGGGATAATCAACAAGCATAACCAACTGCTGTTCATCAAGGTCGCTAATAAGAGCGTCGGGTACCACCTTGCCAAGGATATCCCTAAGCAGTTGCTTGAAGGAACTCACAATTGACAATTCAAGAGTATCATAATTGTTCAGGTCAGTATCAAATTTAAATATAACAATGCAGTATACGCTGCCTTTATAATTCAGGCTGATACACCTGGCTACCTTTTCGACTTCTTCCTGTGAGTTGAACTCTCCATTAATAAGCCTTGTAAGAAAGGTTGTTTTTAAAATAGGAATCTGCTCGTCAATAGTTCTTTTTAAGTTGCTGTTATTATCACCTAATTCACTTATGGTATATTTGATATTCTTAAAAATATCTTCGCTGATTTCACTGATCTGCATGTTGTTTAATATATCCTGTAAAGGTTTTGCACTTCTTTTGGCCATTATATAAGAAATAATAGTACCCAATAAAACAGATATAAGCAGTACGATATATATAATAAACTTAAGATTGTTAGCTTTCTCCAGAACAACCTTTTTAGACTGAACTGCCACGTATTTGAAACCGTTTTCTGTCTTAATATAGTTGACCATCATTTTCTTGCCGTTTATGGTGACCTCTTTAGAACTTTCTGACTCCGATAAGCTTTGGTTTACTGCTGCTTGAACAGCTTGGATATCACATTTTTCACCAGAAAAGTATGTTATTATCTCACCAGCTTTGTTTTCTATATAGGTTACTCCGCCATCATAGGTATTTATCGAGGACAGAAGATCTGTTATTTCTTTTTTATCAATAACAAGCATTACAATACCGTCATTTTGTCCGTAGGAAATCAAAGGTTTTGAATAGGTAACCATTGTCATATTCACTATACCCGAAGGGCTATAATTGTATAGCTCGGCTTCTATTTCTCCAGACAGTCCGCCCTCACTGAGTTTTTCGGTCAGCTCGCCATACCACTCTTCATAGGGTATTCCTTTAAATCCCATATACCGTTCGTAAAATTGCTCGTAAGTATACGTAATTTCATTATTCATAACCATTTCACTTTTATTAAAAAAAATAAAGTAATTCCACACAAATTTGTTGGAGGTATTGTAATTTGTTAAGCTGTCCCTTGTTCTAATGATTGAATATGAATTAGGGTACTGTAATGGGTTTTTTATACCCTGAAACGCGCTAACATAACTATTCGAGATGATTTGGTCAGCCATGGAATCAGCTTCCTCAAATCTCTGCTCCAGAATGGAAGAAGCCTGTCTGAGAATAGTATTGTTTTCATTTATAGAGTCTGAATATACAATTTTGTATGTATTGATATAATATACGTAACCTATTACCAGTGGAATTATTAAAACGGTACAATAAGTGATAAAATATTTCAGAAGATACTTATTTGAGGCTCTGACAGATAGTACTTTGATAATTCTTCTTAAATTTCTGATAAACATACTATTGCTCCAAGTCTTTTAATTTACATAATCATTCTTATTATATCATTAATATTATTGATTAAGTATCAAATCTAAAGAATTTACAATTACTAAAAAAATGCACATAGCCACCCTGCCTGTGTTGCTGCAAATCCAAGAGAATATATAATTTGCTGCTTTCTAAGTTCTGGAATACAATCTTCTGAACTTGTTAGGAGAGCAGCCTTCATATTCCTTGAAGACCGAGCCGAAATAGCTGCAGCTGTTAAACCCCATATCCAGAGAAACATCTTTTACACTCTTATCAGGAAAATTTATAAGCTCTTCTTTTGCGGCATTAACCCTGCAACGAAGAATGTAAGTAAAGGGGCTAATGCCGTATTCCTTCTTAAATAATCTGCAAAGGTATGAAGAAGATATATCTACCTGTGCAGCTAGTTCCTCTAGGGATATATTTTTTCTAAAATTTTTTTTAATTAATGTTGTAATAAAGTTGAGCATTTTTTTTCGATGGGTATCGCTCTCAGAGTTTTCAGGTTCTATAGAAGCATTTATATTTGCTAGAAAGCTGTATAAAACTCCCGAAGCTTCCAGCATACTTGTTGCCTTTTTGGCAATTAGTATCTTATACAGCTTCTTGTAACAGAACATTACATCATCAAGACTTATAAGTCTGAACACCTGTACACGGTCCATTCCTGCTGCATTGAGAATAATATCGGAACTCGAACCGGAAAATATTATCCACCTGAGTGACCAGGGCTCCGCTAAAGGGTAATATTCGTGAGGTACATTAGGATAAAAGAAAAAGGCAGTTTTTCTCTCAATTAAATATTCTCTGTTATTAATTAAAAGTTTACCTGCTCCTTGTTCACAAATTGCCAGATGATAATTGGGGAAGCCATCCTTTCTGGTGACATGGTCCTGATAATGCTCATATCCTATTCCTGTTACATAAAGAGGAAGGGACATATCCCGTTCTGTAAGTAAAGAGAAAATTCTTTCCATACACTGCTCCTTAGTTCAATATACTTATATATTAATAAAATAATTAGATTGTAACTTTTAATAAGTCGTATATATAATATCAATATAGTTATATTATTTCAAGTCGGAGTTCATAATCTGACATGACATTTAAATAGATTACTTATAGAGAGGATTTTTATAATGAGTAAAAGGTCTGTGCCACTTAATGGAGATTGGTATGTAGCTCTGGATGAAAAGAATACGGGAATAAGTGAGAAATGGTATAAAAATTTATTTAAGGATACTGCTGAATTACCAGGCACACTTGATGAAAATGGTATAGGTAAACCGGTAACGGAGGTTGACACCTTCAGATTGAACCGTATCCATAAATATGTTGGGGCTGCATGGTACAACAGATTAATATTCCTTTCTGAGGAAGTAGTTAATAAGCATGTAGTATTGTTTCTGGAAAGATGCATGTGGAAAACCGACCTATGGGTTAACGGCAAATACGCCGGTTCAGAAAATAGCTTATGTACTCCCCATAAATATAACCTGGATGGAATGCTTAAAGCAGGTGAAAATCTCATCAGTATCAGGGTAGATAACTCACCTGTATTTAATCTGGGAGTCATGAGCCACGGGTATTCGGAAGAGGTTCAGACCCTTTGGAATGGTATAGTGGGAAGAATTGAACTGGATATCAAAGATAAGGTTTATGTGGATAGGGCAGACGTGTATTCGGAAATGAATAAAAGCAGGTTAGTAACCAGACTGCAGTTGGTGAATACTGCTGAAAAGGCTGCCGAAGGCTTAATACAACTTGCTGTCAGTCCTCATGACGGAGAGACTGTTATTATTAAAAGTTCACATCATTTCAGTATAGGGGCAAAGTCGTCAGCTGCCGTTGAATTGACTCAGTATTATGAGGACAAGCTGCACTTGTGGAATGAGTTCAATCGGAATTTATATAGTATGGATATACTTTTAGAATGTCAGGGTGAAAATTCAGATGAAATGTATTCTGACTCAAGCCATGTACGTTTCGGTATTCGGAGCTTCCGCGCTGAAGGGCCTGTACTTAAGCTGAATGGCAAAAACATATTTTTACGAGGGACTCATGATGCCGGTAATTTTCCAATTACAGGATATCCGTCAATGCGGGCAGAGGACTGGAAGCGTATATATTCAACAGCAAAATCCTATGGCATTAATCACTTTAGGTTTCATTCATGGTGTCCTGGGGAAGCGGCATTTGCCGCTGCCGACGAAGAAGGAATAATACTGCAGGCAGAGTTACCCCTGTTCGGATATACTGCTCCACCTGTGGGAGAGGATGAACCCAGAGATAGTTTTCTGAGACAGGAACTGTTGAGAATTCTGAAGGAATACGGCAATCATCCGTCATTTTGTATGATGTGCATGGGGAATGAACTTCGCGGTGATTACGAAAAGCTGACTGAATTTGTTGAGCTGGGCTGGAAAACAGACAACAGGCACCTATACTCGGCAGCAGCCAACAATGCTGCAGAACCCAAGGGGGGAATAAAACCAAACAAGGAGGACCAGTACTATGTTGCCCACGAGGCAAGAGTAAACGGCGAATGTGTTAATAGACGCTGTGAGGCTATTTTTAACAGAGAAAGGCCTGAAACAACATCGGATTACAGCGAAACGCTGAAAGGTATAAATGTTCCGACCATATCCCATGAAGTTGGGCAATGGGAGGTTTATCCTGATTTTGAGGAAGTAAAGAAGTATACAGGTGTTCTTAGAGCAAGAAATATAGAGACCTTTAAAGAGTCGGCAATATCAAAACAGCTTTATCATAAAAATAAGGATTTTGTGAAAGCTTCTGGAAAGCTGGCTGTTTTGCTGTACAGGGAAGAAATAGAAAGATCACTGAGAACGGCGGATTATGGAGGCTTTCAGCTGCTTGACATGCACGACTTCCCGGGACAGGGAACTGCTCTTGTGGGGTGGTTGGATGCCTTTTGGGATTCAAAAGGCCTGGTTGAGCCTAAGGAGTTCAGTAGCTGGTGCAATCATTCGGTACTTCTTGCAAGATTTACAAAGCATGTATGGCTAAATAATGAGATATTCAGCGCAGAGGTCGACTTTTCAAACTTCAGTCAGAATGACTATTTTCAGATTAATATCGGTTGGGAACTGACAGACGTTGAAGGTAATATATTTTACTGCGGTAAATTTAAGGATATCAATGTCCCCCAAGGCAAGCTTTCTTATATCGGAAAGGTGGAGGCTGAACTCAATAAGGTAAAAACTGCTGAAAAACTTATATTTAAGCTCACTGCAGATAGCATTTGTATAACAAATCAGTGGGATATATGGGTATATCCTGAAGAAGCCGATATAGAAATACCGGAATACATATATGTTACAGACAGCTGGAATGACGATACAGCCCGAATCTTGTCAAAGGGCGGAAGCGTGCTTATGTTTGCAGGAAATGTAAGGAATTCCGAGGCAATGTGTTTTACAACACCCTTCTGGAATACTCAAATGTTTGAGAATCAGAGAAAAACCATGGGCATTCTTTGTGACCCCAGGCAGCCTGCTCTTTTGAATTTTCCTACCGAATTCCATGCAAACTGGCAATGGTGGGAACTGCTTGCCGATTCAAAATGCATCGGTATAAATGAACTGCCGGCAGGACTTGAGCCGATTGTATATGCAATAGATCATCCTATTAGGAACAACAGACTGGGAGTTATTTTTGAGGCAAGGGTTCTCAACGGAAAACTTTTAGTATGCAGTCTTGATTTAAACCGTGATTTAAGCGGGTTACCTGTGGCAAGACAGCTTAGACACAGCCTTCTGAAATATGTTCAAAGTGAACTGTTTAGTCCTGAATTCTATGTGGAGGAGAATGTCCTGGCAGATATGCTGTCAAAAAATACTTCATCTACCCTAAAAATGCTTACAAAAAATATTAAAGCATCAAATACAAAGTACTCCAGTAAAATTGAATATATTCTAGATTCAGACACGTCAAACTTCTGGATAACAATGGGGGGACAATACCCATATGTCATAGATATTGAGCTTGTTGAAAGGACAGGGATAAAGGGCTTCAGCTATCTACCAAGACAGGATGGTATGAAAATCGGACTTATATCCAGATATGAAATATACATAACCTGTGATCCTATGCAATACGGCAAACCTGTTGCTTCTGGAAGCTTTGAGAATAATCTGGAAAAACAGGAGATTTTTTTGGATTGGATTGATGACGGCTTTAACGTTACCAGGAGCAAGACTGGCAAATACATCAGATTTGTTGCACTCGAGGGTTTCAACAGTGTTAGTGAAGCTGCCATTGGCAGTCTGGACATAATACCTGTATAAACAGGAACTAAGCAAACACAAAACCGGTATATCCTGCCTGTTTTCATGAAGTTTAACAGGCTGTTGAATGAATATCTTGAAATGTCACAGCGTATTAATATAAGCATTTCGTTTGCATCTGAGTTCTGAATAACAGTTCAGAATTTTAATATGAAACATAAGCCTGTTAATTTTTAGCCACAATTTATGTGTTGAGGTTATTCAAATAAATATATTTCATAGGGACCCATTAAAATCTGCGGAGAGATTCGGCCATTGCTGAGTCTCTCCGCAGATTTTATCCCGAAAAATAAAGCTTTGGTAAAATTTACGGGAGAGCATGATATATTTTGTAATTAAGATCTTAAAATATTGTACAAAAGTTGTAAGGAATTGAACAGGAATCTTGGATATATGTGCTAAAATTTTGCTAAAGGGGGAGAAGAGAATGAAGAAAAGCAAATCAATCAATTCGGAAGTTGCTTTCCCATATATAATGATTTTACCAACACTGTCGATAATTTTTATCTTTTTACTGTATCCGATTGGTAATACATTTTATTTGAGTACGCAAAATCATGTATTGACAAACCTGAAAGATTCCGGATTTATTGGACTGGAGAATTTCAAAACTCTATCAGTTGATGGGGTTTTCTGGAAATCAGCTGTTAATTCAATAGTATGGACATTTGCAAATGTTGGAATACAAGTTGTTTTGGGACTAGTTACCGCTCTTTTCTTAAATATGGATTTTAAAGGCAGGGGTCTATTCCGGGCATTAATGTTTACACCATGGGCAGTAGGTGGTATTTTGGTGGCGTTAATTTTTGGGTTCATGTTTAATGAAAGCATCGGTGTTATCGGAGATTTATTAATGAAGTTAGGACTTGTAAACCAGAAAGTATCCTGGTTTTCATCTGGAAATTCATCAATGCTGGCAATTATAATTGCAAATACATGGAGAGGTGTACCGTTTTTTACTGTCAGTATTCTTTCAAGCTTGCAAACTATTCCGCTAGAAGTGTATGAATCTGCCGATGTGGATGGTGCCAACATCTGGGTGAAGTTTTCCAGAATTACAATGCCGCTGATTAAGGATACACTTATATTGACAACCTTACTCAGAACAATCTGGACCTTAAATGTCGTAGACCTAATATATGGTATGACAAACGGAGGTCCGAATTTTTCAACATTAACCATTCCTGTTTATATCATGAAGCTGTTTAATGAATCATTAAACATGGGATATGCCTCGGCGGTGGCGGTAGTTATGATAATAATTCTAATGATTTTTTCAGCTGCTTATCTAAAAGTGGGGAAATACGGTGAGGAGGAATATTATTAATGCCAGCAGATAAGACAAAAAAACTGATTACAATTTATATTCCTGTTATTTTTTGCTCTCTCATCACACTATTCCCGTTCTATTGGTTTTTGTGCACTTCATTAAAGCCTGAGAGATCAATAATGCAATTGCCGCTTGAATATTTTCCGAGCCAAATTACCGGAGAAAACTTTTTAAAAATAACAAAAAATTTTGGTTTTTCACATTACTTTATAAACAGCCTGATTGTATCTATTTCCACAACTTTGCTTATTATAGTAATTGCCATAATGGGAGGATATGCAGTATCAAGATACAAATTCCGGGGGAGAAAGGGATTTATGCTTCTGTTATTGCTCACCCAAATGTTACCGGGAGTTGTTATTTTAATTCCATTGTTCAGTATATTTAACAAGCTGGGGCTTATTAACAATCTGGGGTCGTTGGTTATAACCTATACCGCTATAAATCTACCGTTTTGCCTCATTATGATGAGTGGATTTTTCTCCAGCCTTCCTCCCACCTTGGAAGAGGCTGCAATGATTGACGGATGTTCGAGGTGGAGAGCTATTTTTACAATCATTGTACCGGCAATAATGCCTGGAGTTGTATCAAGCGGTGCATTTGCCTTTGTAAATGCCTGGAATGAATTTATATTTTCATTGAATTTTATTAATGATTCCAGTAAATTCACTCTACCCATTGGATTAAGTATGATGAAAGGGGAGTTCACTGTGAATTACGGGGGTCTTGCGGCTGGAACGATAATTTCACTTATCCCGGTATTACTGATTTTCTGTTATATCCAAAAATATTTGGTTAAAGGATTGGCATCCGGTGCAGTAAAGGGGTAGGTACGACACACAAGGTCGCACTGATAAATATATCTTATAGATTGCTGCAGAAATATATAGGATGAGTTAACCATTACTGCATTTAGTAAAAATAAAGTCCAATAAAGTCTAAATTAAAATAGAAAAGAGGTTAAAAAATATGAAGAAGAGAATACTAGCAGCATTACTTTCTTTAACAATAGCTACAAGTGTTATAGCAGGTTGCGGAACAGAGAAAAACAATCAGAAGTCAAATGATGTACAGCAGTCGACAATTGAGTTTTGGTATCATGATGGAAATGAAACTTCTAACGAAATATTTGCAGAACTAATTTCAAGATTTCAAAACAAGTACCCTCAATATAAGGTTAATTATGTAGGATTGCCATCAGATTCCTATCTCCAGAAATACAATACCGCTATTGCAACAAATTCAGTTCCGGATACCATGAGCGTCCGGGATCAGGATATCTCGGCAATAGTGAATCAGGAAGCGTTATTGGAATTAGAAGACACAATTAATAGTTTTGATGAAAAGGACAGCCTTAACAAAGCTGTACTTAAAGCAGTAAGAAATTGTGCAATTGACGGTAAACTATACGCTTTTCCTGAATATTTTACATGTGATATTTCATGGGCAAATACTGCATTAATGAAAGAAAAAGGTATCGAGGCTCCTAAAACCATTGACGAATTTATGGAGGCTTGTAAGAAATATGCAGATGCAGCGAATGGCAAATATTTTTATTCGCTGAGGGGGGGCACAGGGTCTATGGAAAACCTTCTGGACTTTTTGTTCACATATGCGGATCAGGACAGCTTATTTGACAAGGATGGAAACTGTGTATTAGATCAACCGATTTTTGCTGAAGCTCTGGATGCCTATGCGAGCATTTACTGGAATGGATGGACATCAAAAGACAGTGTAACAAATGGCTTTAAAGAGATGGTCGCAGAGTTTGGTTCAGGAACAAGCATGTATATATCACATAATTCATCATCTCTGGCGGAACATAAGAAAAACCTTGGTGAAGGTAATTTCACAAATATATTTGCACCGACTAATAAAAATGGAAATGTTGTTACAAAAAACCTCTCCTTTACAGGCTTTGCAGTGACAAAGAAGGCAAAAAATCAGGAAGGCGCGATTGAGTTTGTAAAGTTTTTAGCTAACTCGGAAAACCAATCTTATCTATGTGAAAAAGAGGGCAGGGTTCCGGCTAATGAAATGGTATACAAGAAAGATTGGTATCAGAATGATAAATATATGAAAGTTTATACAGAATTATTGAACTCGGATCATGTGAAGTTTATAACACATCCGGTTTGGTTATCGGGATGGGGAGATTTTAAAGCAAAATATCAGGAACCGGATTTACAGGCTGTTATTTTAAAGGACAAGACATCAAAAGAGGTACTGTCAAATTGGGCGGCATATTTAACAAAACTTCAGAAAGAATACTTGAGTTCCGATAAGTAAACGGAGGTTAACGGTGGATACATATAAACAGGCATATGAAGAAAATATTCGTTTTGAGCGTGCTGTACTTTATAAATTAAAACCTATAAAAATCCCAATACCGTTTTGGGACTCTACAGGGGGGCCTTTTGATAAGGTTCCTCTCGATGCATGGCTGGAACTGTACGATGAAAATGGGATTTGTGGACAGGCTCCCTGTTCTGGGAGTATGAAAGATATCATTATACCATTAATTATGACTGGTGAAACTAAAACCTATGAACAATGGTATCAAAAAGTGTATTGGGCTATTAGAAATAATGGGTTTTCAGGAGAAGCTGCTGTTGAAGTCGGGAGATTCGATCTGGCGTTACACGACATAATGGCAAAAAGGAAGGGACTTCCGCTGCATAAATTCCTGGGGGCAAAAAGGGATTGGGTGAATGTATATGCCAGCGGATGTGGAACACATTCTACCGGGCAGCAAATGGTTACTGAAGTTCAACAGTTTATTAAGGAAGGTTATACTACTTTTAAAATGAAAGTAGCAACTGATTTCGGGGCTAATCTGGACAGAGATATTGAGCGCGTAAGGGTTGTTCGAGAGTTGATTGGCTCTCAAGGAAATTTAGCCATTGATGCAAATCAGCTGTGGAATGCCAGGGAGGCATATGAGTTTGCAAGGCGTGTGGAAAAATATAATATTGCGTGGCTTGAAGAACCCGTTCATTCGTATGATTTTGAAGAACTTGAGAAATTGACCGAAATCTCTCCCATTCCAATAGCTATGGGAGAATCCCCAAGATGCGGCAAAGTTATGTACGCATATATAAAGGCCGGTGTTAAGCAATTACAGCCAATCCCAAGCAATCTGAGTGGAGTACGGGATTGGATGCTGGTAAAAAACCAGGCAAAGAAATTTAACTTGGAGCTTACATCGGGTGGATTTTCGCATATAACTGCATCTTTTATAGCAACTGCAGATGAGGAGGATATGGTGGAATACCTGGTACCTCTTATGAGAACTTTTTATGATATTATGGAACTCCGTCCTAAAGAGAAAGACGGGAAATTTTATCTTCCTTCAGAGCCTGGGATTTGTGTATCTCCGGATTTCAAGCTGTTAAAAAAAATGGGTTACATTGAAGATATTGAATTCTTTTAGGAGGTGTGAAAATGAAAGCCTGTGTATTAACTGCAGCTAATATAATTGAAATACTCGAAAAAGAAATGCCCAGGATTAAGCAGCCGAGCGAAGTAATGATACGCGTAAAGGCTGTGGGAATTTGCGGGACCGATTTACATATTTTTAAGGGGACGCGGACCGATGTTCAATTTCCTAGAGTTATGGGGCATGAGCTATCAGGTGAAGTAGTTGAGTTGGGTGCAAATGTAACAAAAGTGAAATTAAACGATCATGTTGTTTTTGATCCTGTTATTGCGTGTAATACCTGTAAAATTTGTTTAAAAGGGCATAAGAATGTTTGCAGTAGTGTAAAATGCTTTGGAGTACAGATGGATGGCGGGTTTCAAGAGTATATTGTTGTTGATGAAGAAAACGTATATGCCTGCGATAAGTCAGTAGATTTCAGTGTGGCAGCTTTGGGAGAGCCTTTTTCCATCGCAGCTAATATTTTGGAGAAGGCAGGTGTAAAGGCCGGAGAAAATATGGTCATTATCGGAGCCGGAACCATAGGCTTGGCAATTCTGCAAGCGGCGAAGGGGATTGGAGTAAATGTATTGATTTCAGATATATCTGAAACAAAATTACATTATGCCAGGGAATTTGGTGCGGATATGGCAATTAATACTGAAATTGATAACCTAGAAGCTGCAGTGGAGAGATTTTCACCTGATGGAGCAGACGTACTGGTTGATGCAGTCGGTTCTGTACAGCTGTTTGAGAAAACGCTTGCGTTGGCGGCGCCGACGGCTAGAGTGGTGGTTATCGGATTTGACGGTAATCCGGCAAGCGTTTCACCGGTAACTATTACAAAAAAAGAGCTTACTATTGTCGGATCAAGAATGAACTGCCGTAAGTTTGACAAAGTTGTTAAGTGGTTGAACCAAGGTATTATAACCGATAAAATGATTTCCCGGAAGTATCGGATGGATGAAATTCAGAAGGCCTTTGAAGAAACATTAAACAATAGTGATAGCTGGATAAAAACCATAATTGTATTTGATTAAGGAGTATATTACAATGAATTTAGAAATCTTTTCATTAGAAAATAAGGTGGCAATTGTAACCGGTGCATCGGCAGGAATAGGAGAAGCGATTGCCGCCGCGCTGGCTAAAGCAGGTGCGGATGTTGCGGGCATTGCCAGAAGAAATTGTCAAGGTGCACGAGAAAGAGTAGAAGCAGAGGGTAGAAGATTTCTTGAAATTAAGGCGGATTTAACCTCTCAGGAGCCTGTTGAAAAAATAGTGAATGACACCTTAAAAGAGTTTGGCAAAATTGATATTTTGGTAAATAATGCAGGAACAATTCGCAGATGTGATGCTATAGACTTTACAGAAAAAGATTGGGATGATGTTTTAAATCTTAATTTAAAATCCATGTTCTTCCTTAGCCAAAAAGTAGCGCAGCAATTTATAAGGCAAGGTAAAGGGGGAAAAATCATTAACATTGCTTCCCTGTTGTCATATCAGGGAGGTATTAGAGTGGTATCCTATACTTCTGCAAAGAGCGGGGTTATGGGTATGACCCGTTTACTGGCAAATGAATGGGCTAAATACGGGATTAATGTAAATGCAATAGCGCCCGGGTATGTGGTAACAGACAATACTCAAGGATTAAGGGAAGATGAAAAGCGTTCTCAGGAGATTTTAAACAGAATTCCTGCGGGACGCTGGGCACAACCTGAAGATATGGGCGGGACAGCTGTGTTTTTAGCAAGTCGGGCCTCCGATTATGTACAGGGCTATACGCTGGCAGTTGACGGAGGCTGGCTTGCACGGTAGCTTATAATTTATTTGAATAAATTATTGAAAATAAGAAACCTAACCCTGAAGCACACAAAGAATGGCTGGAATTCCATCATTCTTTGTGTATGCAATATTGTTATGCATGGACATGTTAGCGAAAATTAGTGTATGCTGCTGGAAAAACGGTGTAATCATGAATAAAATGAAACAGGGATTTTTTAGTAAGTCTATAAGCTATAAAATTATAGCACCTTTGTGCTTATTAGTGTTGGTCATACAAGTATGTAACAGTTTCATCTTTTCAAGCCGTATTTCTAAAAGATATGAGATAGATTTGTCGGAAGCGAATCTGGAGACAACAAATCAAATTAGTAACAATATTCATTTGGCCTTGAAAAATATCGTCAATGAAATGATACCTGTAAAAAACCAGATGATTTCCTTTGAGATGCAGCATGATATGGATAAAAAGAAAACTGGTTATACAGAAGTTAATGTTATATATCAGGGAATGTTTTCTAAGCTACTGTCAAGCGGAGATAACTTTTTATTTATCAGCTCAATGCTGGTACTGGATAAAAGAAATAGAATATATTACTTATCTCAAAATCAATCTGTTCAGTTACGGAAGGATAATCTTTTTGAGAAAGTAAAAAATGATTACTATTTAAAAGAATATTGTCAGTGGTCGGGTGTCATTTCAGAAAGTTATTATTTCAATAATAATGAGGAAGATATTGTAAGTATTTTTATGCCATATGTGGAGTATGGAGAAGTAAAAACAATTTTTATAGTCAATTTAAGTATTAAATATATTCAACAATATATTGACAGATTGTCAAATGAGCATGGGAGTATATTATTGCAAATTGGAAGGGACTGTTTATATTCCGACAATTTGAATAAGATGCTGCTGGAGGAGGATTTAAGCCTTAAAAGTATTCTCCAATCAGAAAAACGGGATCAACAAACCCTCAGTGACAGCTTTTTTGTAGGAACAAAAAGCCTGGAAATCAATAGCTGGAAAGTTTCTTCCCTACTGCCGAAGAGCAATATAAAAGAAGCTTCAAACGTAATGGGACAATTCTTTACTTTTATTATTATCACAACCAGCCTTGTAATGATTTTAGGTGTATTTATCACTGTATATTTTGTAACAAAACCCATAAAAAAAATGAGAAAAATCATTGAGGCAAATAGAATAACTAAGGAGCGCAACCATAGATTTAATTCTAAATATAAAGATGAAGTGGGGGTTCTCGCTGATTCCTACGATCATATGATGGATGAAATAATTCAATACACAGACGACTTAAAAAGAGAGCAGGCAGAAAGACGAATAGCTGATTTTAAAATGCTGCAGTTACAGATAAAACCACATTTTTTATATAATACTTTGGAAGCTGCAAAATTTCTGGTTCAGATGAATGACCCTAATGGAGTGGATATGCTTACTGCCATAGGAAAATTTTATAAACTGAGTTTGAGTGGGGTAATAGACAAAATCGAAATCCGGGATGAGATAGAGCATTTATCCTATTATCTGAAGATTTTGAAAATGAGATACAGTTCCATATATGATTATAATATAGAGATTGATGAAGAGGTCAAAGGTTCTGAAATTATTAAATTTTCCATGCAGCCTATAATTGAAAATGCGGTTTATCATGGAATAAAAAAGCAAAGAAAAAAGGGTTCTATTATAGTAAGGGGGTATATTGAAAATAATTCCATTATTTTGAGCGTGTGGGATAATGGAGTTGGTATATCTGAAGAGAAATTAGAAGAGATCAGGTATCAATTAAGGCATAGCAAGCAACTTAGTGTTGTAGACCATATAGGAATAATTAATGTTCATCAAAGAATCAATATGGAATATGGCGATCCCTATGGCGTTAATATTGAAAGTATACAGGATAAATACACCAGGGTTTCATTGAGACTTCCTTTAATAAAATTCGGAGGAGAAAAATGAATAAATTACTGATTGCCGATGATGACGAAATTATTTGTCGTGGACTTAGCAAGTGTATTGATTGGGGGAAGTACGGACTTGATATTGTAGGGGCAGTATATGATGGAGAGGTTGCCTTGGAATACGTTGAAAAATACAAGCCGGATATTGTAATTGTGGATATTAACATGCCATTTGTAGATGGAATAGAATTTTCATATATTATGAAGGAACGTTATCCTGAAATAAAAATTATCATTTTGACTGCGCATAAAGAATTTGAGTTTGCAAAACATGCGATAATATTACAGGTCTTTTCCTATATTACAAAACCTTTCAGTAATCAGGAAGTAATAGAAGCTGTTGTAAATGCTTCAAAGGAGATAGAGAAAGAAAAACAACGCAGAAAGGATATTACTGCAAATATATCAGCAATCAGGGAAAAATATTTAGAAGATTTGATTGTAAATGGTGTTATCGATGACGAGAGAATTGACATGTGCAATATTGCTTCAAAAGAATCGCATTTTCAAACGGCGATTCTTTATTTCGAGAGCTTAAACAGCTATCAAAGACCATTTCAGGAACTTGCCATAGATTCTGTAATAAGTTCAAGAGAGTTAAACGAAAAAATAAAGACGAGGCTTGAAAAATACACAAACTTAAAAATGTTTTCCAATATAAATCGTGTGGTTATTTTAATAGAATATAAAAGCAATGATGAACAGGTTAGTTTTGAAGAGCAACTGCAAAACCTGATATTTTCACTTAAGAATGAAATGGATTTATTGATATTTTGTGGCATTGGAAGGATTTATCATGGGATATATGAATTACACTTTTCTTATAATGAAGCAATCAAGGCATTAGAGGAAAGCTATAATTTCGGGAATAAAAGCATAGTGCTTTACCAGGAATCACAGCAAAATTCGGCAGAGTACCAGGTTAAGTTTCAAATACATAAAAGTAAAATATGTGAAGCAATTCAGGTAGGCAATTATGAAAACATAGAAGTCGAACTCCTGAATATGTTTGAAAAAGTTAAAAAATCCAGAATGATAAATATTCCTTTTTTTAAAGTGATGATGGTTGAACTAATTCTGGGGTCATATAAAGCAGCAGAGGAGGAAGTATACACCCAGTTGATCGGAGAAGTGGGGATGCTTGTCCGGAGGCTGATGCAGGCAAATAATCTGCTTGATATAGAAAGAATTGTCTCAGATTGCTTCAATAAACTATCTGATTGTCTTGAAAGCAGAAATCAAAGTGAAAATAGACAGGTTGTCAAATTAGCAATGAATTATATGAAGAAAGATTTTGATAATCCGGATCTCATGTTAAAAGACGTAGCAGAAAAGGTTCATATTAGTGCAAATTATTTAAGTAGCCTGTTTAAACGGTTCGAGGAGAACAGCTTTATCAATTGTTTAAATAATATCAGGTTGGGACAGGCAAAAAAACTTTTGGTAAACAGAGAGGTTAAAATGTATGAAGTTGCGTTTCGATCAGGCTTCAACTCATCCCAGTACTTTAGCAGTTGCTTTAAAAAAAGTACAGGGATGACTCCCAGCGAGTACAGGCAGAAATTTTTAAAATAGTCCTTTAATTCTACCGTTATGCAATATATCAGTTGAATAACCCTATGCTCCAGCATAGCCTTTGAGGAACGCTTCATCTGGCAATGGCAAACGGCCGACAGACGGCTTCAGTAAAAAATGGGGTATGGCCACACTTGTAAAGAAAGCTACTATCCGGGGTTTACCAAATCTAACATAATACATAATTGCATAAAGTATGATATCATATAAGAATAAAATGCAGTTCAATTAAAAAATCACCTATATTGTAGGAATTATGAGATGAAAAAAAATAAATTAATTAGTTTCACGATATCTGTCTTTAAAAACATGTCTATAAAAAGCAAAATTTTTGTTTTTTATGCAGGCATTCTTTTAGTATCCTTATCGATATTTGCCATATTAACAATTCGTATTTCGAATCAGGCAATAGTTGAGAAGGTAACAAAAAATGCTGAAAGAGAACTATCCCTTATTGACAAGAGCCTTCTTAATTTAACCAACAATTCTGAAAACTATGCAAGAATACTGTCAATGGATAACAGGTTGCAAAACCAGTTAGAGCATATAGAAAACAATGAATTAGATTCGGTTGATAATATCGAGGTCGGGAAGACACTATCTACAGTGATAAGCAATGTTGTGCAGCCGAATACTAACATTGCAGCCGCAAGTATCATATCGTCGCAAAATACTTTTTTTGACGTTGGCTATATAGATAATTCAAGTGTAAGTACATATTTCAACACAAACTTAATAAACTCTATAACTAAAAATAAGGTCCCCACATGGACTGGATTATTTAAAGTCAGATACAAGTTTGGTGGAGATGAAAATGTATTTGCCATAGCCAAAACCATAATAGGAATGGATACCGGGCATGTCCTGGGTACAGCAGTGCTTTATTTGAAGGAGAAGGATGTAGCTTCAATATACCTGAATAACATTGTAAACGAGAATGATAAATTTTTTATAGTGGATAATCAAAAAAATATAATATCTACACAGGATAAAAGCGAATTGTACACGAAATTTGATGAGGAACTGTATTTAGGTAAGTACAGGCTTGAGGATATATCCGATATTAAGAGTCTAATAAGAAACATAGGGGACAGAAAGGTTATAATAACCGTTCAGAATTTTAATAAACTTGACTGGAAAGTTGTTAGTATAATTCCCCTGGATGAAATTACTTATGAAAACAAAAGGATGACTCAGCTAATCATAGTTTTTGGCGGAATCTGTTTGTTATGCGCATTTGCTGCTTCTTATCTGCTATCCTATACTATATCAAAACCAATATTAAAGCTTGTGAGTATAATGAAAGAAATCAAATCAGGGAATTTGAGACGGAGAGCTGACCTTAATATAAAAGGTGAGATAGGGATGCTGGGGGACGGGTTCAACAGCCTTATGGATAAAATCAATGGGCTGGTTGAACAAATATATACAGAACAGAAATTAAAACGGGAAAATGAATTTAAGCTTCTTCAGTCGCAAATCAAGCCTCATTTTTTGTATAACACTATTGAAACAATTATTTCGTTTATAAAACTGGATTTAAAAGATAACGCAATGAATACTGCCAAGTATCTGGCGGGTTTTTACAGGATATCCCTGAGCAAAGGCAATGACATTATAACCATTAGAGACGAAATGAATCTCATAGATAATTACCTGTCAATACAAAAAATGAGATATGTTGAGTACCTGGATTACAGATTGGAATTTGACGACAAGATTTTAAACTATCAAATACCCAAACTTACTTTGCAGCCACTTGTGGAGAATTCAATTTACCATGGGCTAAAACAGAAGGAGGACAAGGGTATATTGATAATAAAAGGTGAGTTTGACAAAGGTGAGATAAAAATAGAGGTATTTGATGATGGAGTGGGGATGAGTGAGGAAAAGATTTACCGTGTACTTAACAGGCCGGTAAATGAACACAAGAATAATGATTTTGGTATACACAGCGTTGATTCACGATTAAAACTGCTGTACGGAGAGGAATACGGATTGAGAATAGAGAGCAGGGAAGAGGAGTATACCAGAGTTATATTGAGATTGCCAGCTGTCGATGCGTAGAGGTGAAACAATGTTGAAAATAATGATAATTGATGATGAATTTTATTTTAGAGAAGCGCTAAAGGTGTCCATACCGTGGGGAGAGCTTGGTTTTGAAATTTGCGGCGAAGCAAAAAACGGTAAGGATGCTCTGGAAAAGGTGACAGTTTTAAATCCTGACATAATGCTTGTTGACATTAATATGCCCATAATAGATGGCCTTGAATTTATTCAGAGTGTTAAAGAGCAGGGTATAGAGAGTAAGTTCATAATTCTGACCGGACACAGCGAGTTTAATTACGCCAAACAAGCAGTCCAGCTTGGAGTTAATAATTACATACTAAAGCCTGTCAATGAGGAAGAACTTAAAAGTTCATTACTTGAAATAAAAGAAATTATTAATCGTGAGGCCACCATCAAATTTGAATTTGAGGATTTAAAGCAACAGGTCAGGGACAGCCTTCCTCTTCTTAAAGATAAGTTTTTAAATGAGTTGATTCAAGGATCCCTGATTCCTAAAGAGAATGAAACTCTAAAAAAGATGGAATATCTGAAAATCAATATCAATTCTGATTACTATCTGGTAATCACAATTGAATTAGACTATGGTGATAATACCAATTGGGACAATGAAGAAAAGCAGCTGTGGAAATACGCAGTATCAAATATATCAAGTGAGATTCTGGATGGAAGAGTTATCTTTGATATCTGCCATGACATTGACGACAGAATATGTATAATCGTAGGTTCGGATGGGTTACAAAATAAAGATGATTTCCTTACTCTTCTGGAAAGTAGGCTGGAGCTTGTCAGAGCTGCCGTATGCAAGCATTTGGATTTTACAATAACTATTGGAGTGGGAAGTGAAAAAGCAGAATTTTTTGATATTCCTGTGTCATACAGGGAATCAATAATAGCTTTAAGGCATAAACTAACACTTGGAAAAAACCGAATTATCCTTTACAATCAGGTGGCTGATACGGGCATAAAGGGGACAGTGTTTTCGGGTGAATACAGGAGCCAACTGTTAATGAATATTCGAACGGCAGATGAAGAAGAGGTATATAATCTGATTAGCCAGGTATTCATGAGGGTACGGCGTGAAAATATACATCATCAGTTACTTTTTGTTGTTTGTATTGAAATGCTAGCAGTGTGCATGGAGGCTATGGTTGAAATGGGTCTGCGCATTGAAGAAGTCATAACCCAACGCAGCTTTAATATTATTGAGGATATTCAGTCAAAAAAATCAATAGATGAGATGGAAGGCTGGATTAAAAATATTTTCAAGCATACGCTGTATAGTATAAAGAAAAATAAAATTTCAAAGGCTTCAAGGCTTATAGAGGAAGTAAAAAAGTATATAAGCCACAATTATCAAAGCAGTGAGCTCAGTATAGATGAGATAGCCAAGCACCTTTTTGTTAATTATGCGCACCTCTGTTTTATTTTTAAACGGGATGCTGGTGTTACCATTAATGAATATCTGACAGAATACAGGATCAGAAAAGCGAAGGAGCTTTTTGATTCGGGAAATACTCTAGTTCTTGATGTTGCCAGCAAAGTAGGATATGCAGATGCCAGCTACTTCGGTAAATGTTTTAAAAAGTATTACGGTCTGGCACCCAGCAAATTTCTGGAGAATATCAGGAAAACCTAAAATGTATGTCACTTGAATTATTAATAAATAAAATTGAATATATTTATATTCGAAGGGAGCTACCATATGGCTAGGTGGTGGAAAATATATGTATTGATATTTATGCTGGCTATAGCTGTAGCTTGTAGTAACTCTCCGGGTACGAATAAAAGGGTTAAGACATTGGAACCCATAAAACCCGCTCCCAAAATAAAAATTTTGTTCCTCTCCATAAGTGATAGCGATGTCAGGGAGAAAATCAGAGAAAACTACATAAAAGCTAATCTGGAAAAAGAAATGCCGGATTTGGAAGTGGAGTATGATTTGGGAGGTGGGGGACAGGATTACGCAAGCAAGCTGAAGGTGTATAATTCATCAGGCAATATGCCTGATGTGTGGTTTTCGGAGCAAAACCTGTCAACCGTTGTTATTACTTCAGGAAATGCACTTGATCTGGCACCGTATATATATAAATGGGAATTTGATAAGAAGTTCACCGAAAAGGATGCCTTAACACCGGACAAAAATGGCAGGATTTATAGTGTGCAATCCGGTAACGATAAATTTACCACTCCAAGGCTCTGGTATCACAAAAATATTTTCAAAAGCTACGGGATAGAGGTGCCGGATACTTATAATGAACTGCTGAAGGTATGTGAACGCTTAAGGGAAAATGGAATAGTTCCTATATCAATTACGGGCAGGGACGGCTGGACCCTTAATCTACATCTCCTTCAGACAATGATTATGGCTGAAGATCCACAGGTTGTACTTGATATGCTTAACGGAAATACTGATTTTAACAACCCTGTAATAAAGAGAGCTTTGGAACGCATAATTAAGTTGGTTCAGGTGGGAGCATTCCCCAAAGATGTGGCAAATCTTGGTTATGAGCCGGCAATCAACATGTATACCTCGGAAAAGGCCGCAATGCTGGCAGCGTTTTCATGGGAATTGCCAAGGTTGGAGAAACTATCTCCAGACACTGATTTCATGCCGTGGCCGACTATAAAGGGAGGTACTGGCAATAATGAGGCCGTCCAATACTGGGGCGCTCCCCTGAGTGGCTATATGGTTTGGGCAAAGACAAAAAATCCTGAAGCAGCTGCGCGTTTTGCCATGTACTGTGCTACCCAGGATGCATTATATTATAATATTGAAAGTAAAGCTCCAACAGCGCTTAATACCGGAGTGAAAGTAGAGAATACATCTCTTCTAGCAAAAAAGGACTTGGAACAACTTGACAGGGCAGGAATAAAGGTTCCTTCCATTTGGTCGGCAGCCTTTAATACCAGAACCTCTGCAGAGATTTCAGTTTTAAACAGCAAGCTACTGACAGGGAAGTACTCTCCCGATGAATATATCAAGTCAATAAACCCTCTATGGAATGAAAACGCAAAGGAAATCAGAGAGAGAAACAATGATTGATCTATACCAGTACCGGTACAGCAGCAGGTTCTATTATATTCACCTGTTATGTTACAACGGTGCTTTTTTTTTGAACAATTACTATCACTCGGGGCTCTCGTTAAATTAATGACTAAAATATTTATACCCGATATTTTTACCTGCCCACAAAGAAAATTACCTTCAATAGATGTATACATGAGTAATATAATGAACCTGTAACAGTTACAGAACCCTTTCGGAAGGCATATTTACTTAGTTTGATTATCAAATAAGGAGGATGGAAAATGAGTAAGTTAACAAAGCTTGCATCAGGTGTTGTGGCTATTGCAATGGTATTTTCTTTAACCGCTTGCGGAGGTGGCAGCGAAAAGACTTCCGATTCAACCAAAGCAGCTGAGGCATCTGTTGCAGATGTTACTGCACAAACCTCACAGACAACAGAACAAAAGAATGAAAAGGTAAAAATCAAATTCCTGTCTTTAAGTGCTGATGATAACAGAAACAATATTCGTGATAAATACATTAAAGTGAACGTTGAAAAGGAAATGCCCAACGTTGAGGTTGAGTACGATTTAGGCGGAGGTGGTCAGGATTACGCAAACAAGCTGAAAGCCTATAACGCGTCCGGTGATATGCCTGACGTATGGTTCTCTGAGCAAAACCTTTCATCTGTCGTTGTACAGGCAGGTAATGCGCTGGATTTAGCTCCGTTTGTTCAAAAATCCGGTTTTGACAAGAAATTTAAAATGCAGGAAGTTGTTACTCCTGACAGCAACGGAAAGCTTTTTTGCGTGCAGCCCGGTGCTGATCAATACTTTACCCCTAGATTATGGTATCACAAAGATGTGTTCGCAAAACATAACATCCAGATTCCAACAACATTTGATGAGCTTGTAAAAGCATGTGAAACACTAAAAGCAAAGGGTATTGTTCCTATGTCCATAGTAGGAAAGGATGGATGGACTCCTAATCTGCACATGCTTCAGACTATGATTATGGCTGAAGATCCTCAGGTTGCCCTGGATTTGACAAATAATAAGACAGATTTCAACAATCCTGTAGTTAAGAACGCTTTGGGTAGAATTCAGAAACTGGTTCAAGCTGGAGCCTTTGCACCAGGTGTTACAAATATAGATTATGGTCCTGCCGTTGAAATGTATACTTCAGGCAAGGCAGCAATGCTTGCTATGTTTACATGGGAAACTGGCAATCTCGAAAAAGCCGCAGCCGATACAGATTTTATTGTATGGCCGTCAGCAAAAGAAGGAAATGATGCCAATGCATCTATTCAGTTCTGGGGAGCACCTCTCAGCGGTTACCTTGTATCAGCGAATACAAAAAATCCGGAGGTTGCCGCTAATTTTGCAATGTTCTGTGCAACTCAGGATGCACTGTACTACAACATTGAACAAAAGGCGCCGACAGCACTTGATACAGGTGTAAAGGTGGAAGGCATATCTCCGCTGCTTAAGAAGAGCCTGGATCAGTTTGATGCTGCAAAATTAAAGATTCCTTCTATGTGGGCAGCTACCTTCAATACCAAAATGTCTGCTGAAATCTCAATGCTGAACAGCAAGCTTCTTACAGGGAAATACTCACCTGATGAATATATTAAGGCAATTAATCCTGTCTGGGCTGAAAACTTCAAATAATACTAACAACTGACTAACAACGCAAAATTATTTTAAAATCAATCCCTGTATGGGTACTCTCATACAGGGATTGATTAACAGGTGATAAATATGAACAAATTTTATGGCAACAAACTTGCAATATTCATATTCGCTTTTCCTGCACTGCTGCTATTTACTGCTTTTGTAATCTATCCGCTTATTCCTGAGTTAATAATAAGTTTTCA
This sequence comes from Bacillota bacterium, assembly GCA_023431385.1. Classification (GTDB taxonomy): domain Bacteria; phylum Bacillota; class Clostridia; order Acetivibrionales; family DSM-1351; genus Ruminiclostridium. The sequence continues at coordinate 24,134 of JAEYWA010000079.1, forward strand.
AAAAAACGACGGCTTTAAAAGCATGGGATATGTCGGATTTGAAAACTATATGAATGTTTTGAAAGATGCAACCTTCTGGAAATCCAACCTGAATACTTTTATCATGGTAATCATATCTACATGTATCGGATTGCCTATATCTCTGCTCCTTGCCTTGATTATGGATAAGCAGGGGGAAAAGGTAAAAAGGTTTTTCAAGGCCAGCAGTGTATTTCCGGCAATACTCTCGGTAACTGTTATAGCTCAGATGTGGATTGCCATATATGAACCCCAGTGGGGCTTGATTAACACTATACTGAGGGGAATTGGTCTGGAAGGTATTGCTCTGGAATGGTTGTCCGATGAGCGGACAGTAGTTCTTGCTATAACAGCAGCTTTCCTGTGGCAATATATAGGCTTAAACGCTTTACTATTTTATACAGGTATAAAGGCCATTCCAACTACATATTATGAAGCTGCAGTTATTGACGGTGCGGGATTCTTAAAAACAAGCGTAAAGATTACAATTCCACTTTTGCAGGATGTAAACAAATATGTGCTTGTGGTCTCGGTGCTGGGCTGTATGTCCCAATTTGCCCACGTAAGAATAATGACTGGCGGGGGACCCGGTGATGTATCAAGAACAGTTATTTATCAGTTGTTCTTTAAGGCATTCTCAGCCTCTGATTTTGGTCAGGGCTGTGCAATAGCGATAATATTTGTATTGGAATGTCTGGTATTGACAATATTTATCAATAAATTTGTTGCTAAAGAGAAAATTGAATTTTAACAGGGGGGGAATGAATGTTATGAACAAAAATAAACTAATTAAGATATTGATAAATACAACTATGATAGTTATCGGGTTAACTTTTCTTTTTCCCTTGTATTGGATGATCAATTTATCGTTTAAGTCAAAAAGCGAAGTATATGACAATCCATTTGGATTCCCTGAGCAATGGGTTTTTGACAACTACAGCGGTGCCCTTGAAAAATTTAATTTTTTCAGGTATCTGTCCAACAGTGTGATATATTCTGTAAGCACTATTGTTATAACAATCCTATTAGGAAGTATGCTTGCATATTGTCTGAGCAGGATGAACTGGAAGTTTAAAGGCTTTGCCATGAGTTATATTGCAATGGGGCTGGTTATACCTGCCCAAGTGGTAATAATACCGTTACTTGTAATGACACGGAGTATGGGATTGAAAGGTACACACCTTGGTCTGATACTTCCTTATTCAGCCTTTGCTCTTTCCTCATGTGTACTTATGTTGTATGCCTTCTTCAGAGGTTTGCCAAAAGAGCTGGAAGAGGCTGCCTGTATTGATGGATGTAACATTTATCAGACTTACTTCAGAATAATCCTCCCGGTTATAAAACCGGCAATTGCTACTCAATGTGTTCTGATATTTATGAATATATACAACGAATTTTTTCTAGCCTTTATTTTGGCAGCAGATGACAAAATACGGCCTTTGACAGTTGGCTTGCTTAACTTCTTTTTAAGCATAGGAGTATCCCATTGGGGACAAATTGGAGCTGCAATGATTATTACAAGCTTGCCAATGATAATCGTATACTTGTTTGGAAATGAGCAGATTGAAAATGCTCTCACGGCAGGTGCAATTTTGAAATAATTTGCGAGAACTTCGCAGTTTTAGATAATAGTAATCCTAGATAGTAAAGAATAGGTCTATTCTCGGGCAGAATGTATTGCTTTAGGAATAGACCTTGTTTGCTTTATTCTTTCAGCAGAACCTGTTTTTTAAAATGTCCATTTTCATCCGCATACCATTGCCCGGCTCCCGTATCGGCTTTAATATTCTGACCTTTTAGCTTTCGATACTGCTGGGGACTCATATTATAATGTTTTTCAAAGATATAACCAAAATGCTGACGGCTGTTGAAGCCTAAATGAAATGCCATATCAGTAATATTCATGCTGCTGTTGTTGAGTAAAAAGGCGGCATGCTCCATGCGGAGCTTGTTCACATAGGCAATAATGCCACAATGAAACTGTTTCGAAAACAGGGTTTGAAGATAGGTATGGTTTATTCCTGTATATTCAGCAATCATTTCAACATTCAAATCCTCATAGAGGTGCTCATTTATATACTTCTGTGCCTTCCTTAAGTGAAGGCTGCCCAGATAATGCCCATCCTGTCCTATCGCTCGGGTAAATTCCGCCAGCATTCTATAAAACAGAATTCGAAGCAGGAATTGATCACTGGACTCTTTCTTATCAAGTTCTGAAATGAGATCCTTAAGGGCATAACCAACCTTACCGTTATCATTAAGAACGAGATATTCCTCTTTCCTGTCAAAAAAACGGCTATAGGCTTCGCTGTTGTCCAGCATCTCCTTTAAATCTATTCCCACTTTTACTGGGCTGCAAAAAAACTCCAGATTCAAAATTGAGCATGGAGGTGTTGATTTAATATATAAACAGTGGGAAACATTCTGGTCGAGGAATATAAACTGATTTTCCTTCAGAGTGACCATTTCTTCTTTAACAGTAACAATACAACTTCCGGACACCACATACATTATTTCACAGCGGTTATGACTGTGAGGTGGCATTTGAAATTCCGACAGCTTTAAGGCATAAAATGCTTCGGGTCTGGCATAGCGGTTATTAATATTATATATACTCATACTTATCACCCATTGGTTTTTATTGTCTGGAATAGATAAATTTTTAGAAGATATAATGTTTTAACTCCAGCAAAATACTAACTAAATAATAAATCATAGGCATAATTAATACAACAATTTATTGCATTTTAATTGTTGAGCATTTATTTTTTACACATTAAGGTTACTGATAAAGTATACTTGTTTCAGACATGTAAAGACTTTATTAAGTAAATTTTTATCTTGGACTATACTGTTCAAGTACAACAAATTATAACGGGAGTGAGATTATGAGTTTTAAAGTTGCTTTTATCGGAGCGGGAAGTCTTGTGTTTACGAGAACATTGTTTACAGACATTATGTCGGTTCCCGAATTCAGGAATATTGAAATAGCATTTACCGACATTAACCGAGACAATCTTCAAAAGGTGGCGGAATTATGCCAGAGAGATCTTGAGGCCAATGGCATTACCACTAAAATACAGGCTACCACCGACAGGAGGGAGGCTTTCAAGGATGCAAAATATATTGTGAATTGTGTTCGTATAGGGGGCCTGGAGGCTTTTGAAACAGATATAGACATACCGCTTAAATACGGGGTTGACCAATGTGTGGGAGATACACTCTGTACGGGAGGGATTATGTATGGGCAGCGTGTTATTGCCGCTATGCTGGATTTCTGTAAAGATATAAGAGAGGTATCGGCTCCAGGAGCTATTCTGCTGAACTATTCAAATCCTAATGCCATGGCAACCTGGGCCTGCAATAAGTACGGAGGAGTCCGCACCATAGGGCTTTGCCACGGTGAAATTCATGGTGAGGAGCAGATAGCCCAGGTGTTGGGTATACCAAGAAGCGAGCTTGATATCATCTGTGCCGGTATAAACCATCAAACCTGGTATATTTCAGTAAAGTATAAGGGAAAAGAGCTACTGGACAAAATACTCCCGGGCTTTGAAGCACACGCAAAGTTCAGCGAGGAAGAAAAGGTCAGAATTGATATGCTCAAACGCTTTGGCTACTATTCCACAGAGTCAAACGGACATCTTTCTGAATACGTGGCATGGTATCGCAAGAGACCCCAGGAAATAATTAAATGGATAAACCTAGATAGCTGGATTAACGGTGAAACCGGCGGATACTTGAGACTAACAAGAGAAGAACGCAACTGGTTTGATACAGACTACCCCAAGATACTTGCCGAGCCCCCCAAGAAGTATGACGGTTCATCCAGAGGCAAAGAACACTGTTCTTACATAATAGAGTCTTTAGAGACAGGAAGAAGGTACAGAGGGCATTTTAATGTGATGAACGAGGGCTGTATCACAAATCTTCCGGATGAGTCGGTGGTTGAAGTCCCATGTTATGTGGACGGCAACGGAATATCTGTTCCAAAGGTGGGAGATTTGCCTCTGGGCTGTGCTGCTGTTTGTTCACAATCCATTTGGGTACAGCGGCTTGCAGTGGAGGCGGCGGTATCAGGGGACGTAAGTCTGCTGAAACAGGCAGCCTTGATGGACCCCCTTACCGGAGCTGTATGCAATCCTCCAGAAATATGGCAAATGATTGATGAAATGCTCATAGCTCAGGAAAAGTGGCTTCCTCAGTATGTTGAAGGTATTAAAGCCGCCAGAGAGAACTTTGCCAAGGGAAACCTTATCCCAACAAATGAAGGCTACCGCGGTGCAGTTAGACAAAGGGTCAAGTCTCCCGAAGAGGTTGCAGCTGAACGGGAATCAAGAAGCATAACCGCTGATTAAAATCAATTACTATCGGCTATTCTCCTTCCACGGGTTTAATTCTATCCCTGGAAGGGGGGTGGCCGTAATGTTTTTTATAGAGCCGGCAAAAATAGTTACTATTGCAGAATCCAACAAGATCGGGAATATGGGTAATTGGAATATTGGTGCCTGCAAGAATTCTTCTGGCTCTCTCCAGCCGGAACAGTGTAAGGTATTCAACAAAGGTTTTTCCGGTGTAGGCCTTGAAAAGCCTGCTGAAATGCTGAATACTCAAGTGGCAATACATGCTCATGTCGTTAACGGTAATCCTCTCACTGTAATGAAGACGCAAATAGTCCAGTGAGTACTTAATCAAGTGTGTTGAATCCGACGGCTTGCTAGCATTAAAAAATGCAGGTGGCAGGTTTTCTAAGAGTACTGAAAAAAATACTATCATTTGACTTTTAATCCTGGCCCTGTAACCCATTCTTTTCTGAACATTTTCCTTTTGCAGTTCATGTACCAGTGACAGACACTTATTATAAGCCATATCCTTTTCAGAAAGGTGAACCGGCGGGCACAATCCTATTGACATAAATGGAGTCAATACCTCTGAAACATGGGGATCTGCACCAAGCCCATCAAATAGACTTTCTCCGGCTAGTACTGCGCAATAGCTACAGGAGCCCTGAGGAAAAATGCTGTGAAGGCTTCCTGGGGGGATGATTATCAGTTGGTTTTCGGAGACCACAAAGCTTGAGCCGTTGATATATACCATACAGCTGCCTTTCTCTGAAATTACTGCTTCAAAGTGGTTATGCCAATGGGGAAGAGTATTGGAGTTTTTCATATAAAAGCAGTTAAACGGAAAGGTAATATCTTCGAAATTTGTATGTTCAAAATTGCCAGCATTAGTAAACTCCATCGAGATCTCCTGAATCTATTATAAATGTTCAAATAAGACAGATAAATGGTTGAATTAGTAGTATTTTAATTATATTTTAGAATTTAAAATGATAATATCATACAAATATTATTACGTCAAACAAGGAGGAAAGCATATGTTGCAAGTAATCAAACCTAAACAGGCAAAAGTCACCGGAGTTCAGAGAAGTGAAGGTGCTCTTATTCTCAATACTGAAAATGGTTTACTGAAAATAGAGCCTGTAAATGCCAATATAGTTAGGATTGTGTATACACTGGCTGATAAATTCTCTGCTGTAAGGGGCCTTGGAATAGAACCCTGGAAAGTATTTGAAGGTTGGGAATTCAAGGAGGATGAACAAACAATACTACTTGACACTTCCGAGCTGCAGCTTTTAATCAGGAAATCCGACAGCCGTATGACATATTTCGATGGAAAAGGCAGACGTCTGACAGGTGAACCTGAGAAGAACGGCAAGGAGCTGTTTCCTTTTGATTCCTTTAAAACCATATTAGATGATACGGCTGTTGTAGAGAAAATTGAGACTCCCGACGGTGTAAAGGAAGTAGTACTTGATTCAAAGAAGAGATATGACCGTCAGCTTTACCATACAAGGCTTCATTTTGAATGGGATAAGGATGAAGCTCTGTACGGCATGGGACAAAATGAAGAAGGCTGTCTGAATCTGAGGGGAACCCGCCAGTATATTCATCAGGCCAACATGAAAATAGCCATGCCGTTTCTCATGTCTACCAACGGTTACGGAATACTGCTGGATACATATGCTCCGGTTATATTCAGCGACAATGCCTTTGGTTCATACCTGTACAGTGAAGCATCGGAAGAGCTGGATTACTATTTTATCAGGGGAGAAAGCTTTGACCAAATTATTGGGGGCTACCGCCAATTGACGGGGAGGGCTTCCATGCTTCCGCTCTGGGCCTTTGGGTATATGCAGTCTCAGGAGAGATATGAAACCCAACAGGAGATTATTGACACGGTTAAGCGCTACCGTGAGCTTGGGGTTCCGCTGGACAGTATTGTACTTGACTGGCAGTCCTGGGAGGAAGGAATGTGGGGACAAAAAACCTTTGATACAAGCCGTTTTCCCGATGCCCAAAGTATGACCGACCAACTTCACCAGTTGGGTGCTCACCTCATGATATCAATTTGGCCTATTATGGCGGAGCATTGTGAGAATTACAAGGAAATGAAAGCCAACAACTGCTTGTTCCAGCGTTCTGAAATATATAATGCGTTTAGTTCTGAAGCAAGAAAATTGTATTGGAAGCAAGCCAGAGAAGGTTTGTTCTCAAAGGGAGTGGATGCCTGGTGGTGTGACTCCAGTGAACCGTTTACTCCTGAATGGAACAATTCTGTGAAACCTGAACCGGATCAGAATATGGCTGCTTTTCATAACACCTGTAGAACATATATGGATGAGGTGTATACGAATGCATACCCATATATGCACGCCAGGGCAATATATGAGGGACAGAGGGAAACCGATGGGCAGAAAAGGGTTGTCAATCTGACAAGAAGCGGCTATACAGGTATTCAAAAGTACGGAACTATCCTGTGGTCAGGTGATACCTGTGCCAAATGGTCAACTTTTAAAAAACAGATTGTCGCAGGGCTGAATTACTGTGCATCAGGTTTGCCGTACTGGACCCTGGATATAGGAGCATTTTTTGTTAAACAGGGACATATGTGGTTCTGGGACGGAGATTATGAAGGCGGCTGCAGCGACTTGGGTTATAGAGAGCTTTATACAAGATGGTACCAGCTGGGTGCTTTCCTGCCGGTATTCAGGACCCATGGCACCGACTGCAGGAGGGAGATATGGAACTATGGTAAAAAGGGAGAAAGCTTTTACGATGCCATAGAGAAGATAACACACTTAAGGTATCAGCTCATGCCATATATTTATTCACTGGCAGGTATGGTTTCTCAAAAACACAGCACAATTTTAAGAGTGCTTGCTTTTGATTTTATAAACGATGAAAAGGTTTATGACGTTGACGACCAGTTTATGTTTGGTCCCAGCCTGATGATTTGTCCGGTAACTGACCCCATGTACTATGAAGCAAACAGCAAGCCTATTGAAGGAGCTTCAAAGACAAGGAAAGTATACCTGCCCGCAGGCAGTGACTGGTATGATTTCTGGAGTGAAAAGAGGTTTAAGGGAGGGCAGACTATTGAAGCCCAGGCCCCTATCGATAGAATTCCTGTATACGTTAAAGCAGGGTCAATTCTGCCTATGTCTGAAGAGATACAACATACCGGACAAATGAGGGATGATTGGTTTAAGCTGGTTGTATACCCGGGAGACGACGGAAGCTTTACGCTTTATCAGGATGAACGGAATGGATATGGTTATGAAGAAGGCAAATTTGCCACAACCGAATTAACCTGGTCGGACAGTGATGGCAAGCTTACAGTCCACCCTCGGGAAGGGGAATATCCGGGTATGCCTGAAAAAGTTACTTTTGAACATAGGATTGTGGGATAAATGAACAAAGCAAAGGGGCCGGGAAATGACAAGCCCGGTCTCTGATTGCGATCACACCTTATAGAAAATCTAATATTAAGATATTGGTATTTCAATATATATGGCGGTGCCAAGGTTATATTTGCTTCGTATACTCAATTTATATCTATCGCCATATTTCAGCTTAAGCCTTTTACTGGTGTTATACAGGCCTATATGTTCGGAGTAATCATCTACTGATTCTAGTTTTCTCCTGATTTCATTCAATTTTTCAAGGTTTACTCCAATACCATTGTCGACTACTGATATTTTTAAGCTGGATCCTGATTTTTTTATTTTTACTTTAATGAGGCAGTTTTTATCTTTCTCTTTAATTCCATGATATATGGAGTTTTCTATCAAAGGCTGTAAAAATAGATTTATAACCATATAATTCATTGCAGTATTCTCACAGTCCCAAATTACGTCAAATTTATCCTCATACCTGTATTTTTGAATTTCGATATAACTTTTTGTATTGCTGATTTCAGTTTCCAAGGTTACATTTTCGTGAGGATTTCCAAGAGCATATTTTAATATATCCGAAAGATTTTCAATCATGTAGTGTATACCTGACAGTTTCTCTATCAGAATATCTTCACGAAAGGTTTTTCTCATGAGCTTCAGGCTTTCCCAGTTAACTGTTTCGAGTGTATTTAGCAGGAAGTGAGGATTCATTTGTGATTGTAATGCCAGAAGTTCCAAAGCCTCCATTCTGTACTTTTTTTCGGAAAGCTGAATTTTTAAGTAACTTTGTTCTATAAATGTCTTAAGTATATTATGAATAATATATCCGTATTCATCTTTAATTTTATCTGGAGGAGGAGGCAGTGTTAAGCCTTTTTCGGCAGAAGATAAAATGGAAACAATATTTGAAACCTGTCTATAGTTTTTATGCGTCAGATAATAGATCAATATAAAGCCGAAAACAAAAGCGATAACCATAACCGTTAAGGCATAAGTAGTTAATTTTATTGGCATTTCGTAAAGGGTGCTTTGAGGAATTAAGGATATATATTTCCATTTATAGTTGCTTGATATTAATTGGTTTGCAGTATACTTAGCTGATTTAGTATCAATAGTAAATATGGAGTCATTGACTTCAGCTATTTTGGGAAGGTAATTTTGAAACATGTTTGAGTCATTTTTATTACTGAAGATCACACTGTTTTTTTCATTCACTATAAATATTCCTTGATCCGGCAGAGTTGTAAGTGAAGCAAGGGTATTATTAAAATAATCGGCAAGTATATTTAGGACAATTACTCCCTTAGTATTATCAAGCCTTCGATAAATAGAAAGGATTTTTGTGTTGTTTTTTTCAAAACTGCGATTTTTTATGCTTCTAAGTTCAGTCCATGATCTGGTGTCTATATCTTTTGATTTGTAGATTTCATACCAGGATTTATCCATTGATTCTCTAATAGAAACAAGACCTTCATTAGATGAAAAAACCAAATCTTTGTCATTTTCAAGGTAAACATAAATTGAGTGAATATAAGGTTTGGAATTTGCGGGTGCTCTAATAAAGCCATCTATAAGACCATAGGAATTTAACCTGTCCAAGGTCATATTATTCTCACCTATCAGGGACTTCATTGTTAAAATGGCTTTATCGTTATTGTTAAAGAAAATCATTTGCTGAGCGATCTCATCCATTATCAATTCAACATTTTGCTGTATTTGCTTAAGAAGGGTCAAATTATTCTTATCAATATCATTAATTATAAATTTCTGAGTTGATATGATGGTAAAAGTTACAAATAAAAACAGAAGAACTAAAAATGGAGAGATAAACAATATAAAATTCTTTATGAAGAAATATTTTTTCATACATTATCACAACTCCTAACTTATTATCAGAGAGGCTTTTCCCTGTATTCTCTCGGAGTTATACCATAATAGTTCTTGAAAGCTCTGGAAAAGTTATGCACGTTATCATATCCAACCAGCATACCGACCTCGTAAGTTTTGTATTTGACATCTCTTAGCAACTCGGCAGCCCTTTCAAATTTAACTGATAATACATATTCTGAAAAATTCTGACCAGTTCTTTGTTTGAAAAATCTGCTGAAATAGTATGTGTTCATATGAATTAGTTCAGCAGCCTTTTTTAAGTTTGCATCTTTGTAATTTTCGATAACATAAGTTTTTGCAGTATTGATTATTTTGTCATAATAACCCATTGGCTTCACCACTTCAGGGGGGTAGTTTTTGTCAACTTTATGTTTTGGTCTGCTTTTTTCCAAATCCAATTCATCTTTGATCTTAGTAAACGTATTTAACAGTTCATTAAATTTTGTAGGCTTGATTATGTAATTTCGGACTCCGTATACTATAGCTTTTTGTGCATATTCAAAATCCTTATAAGCACTTAAAAATACCACCTTTGTTTTATTTCTTTGTTCATAGAGCATGCTAGCAAGCTCTATGCCAGACATTATAGGCATTTTAATATCACATAAAACAACATCTACCGGGTGGTGAGAAATGTAATCGAGAACTTGTTTACCATTTTCACCCTCAGCAACAACTTCGAACCCGAAAGTATCCCAGGGTATATAGTTAACAAGCCCATCTCTGATTTTTGCCTCATCATCGGCAATTAATAGCTTATACATAACAATCCCCTTTATATTCTTGGTATACATAAAGCTAGATTATATTCATCATTATAAGATATTTTATATATATAATCAATTGAATAAGTATGGAACAAGCTTAATAGATTGTTTAAAATAAACACCTGCAATCGTTTAGAATAGATAGATGTAACCTGGTAAAAACATCGTAATAAAGTAAAATGTTGATACAAAAAGTTAAATTTTGAAGTTTCATTTGAGAATTGGTGAATTTATGATAACATTTGTAAAATCACATATATTTTAATCAGTATTGTATAGTACTATACTAAAAAAGCGAGGTACCTCAGGCTTCATACTAACAAATTAACAGGAGGATTTTATGAAAAAAATTGTAAAGGTCATTTGTTGTTTTTGCTGCTTTTTTCTTGTAAGCAGTTTGTTTTCTGCCTGTTCTTCAAATCAAAAGACAGATGTCGGTATGACGGATACTCCAACGACCACCGAAACTACCACCGCAACTACCACCGATAAAACAAGTACTGATTCAAAAAAAGTTGATTTAAGGTTTTCATGGTGGGGAGGCGATGCTCGCCATCAGGCAACCCTTGAATCACTTAAAATCTACATGGATAAAAACCCTAATGTAAATATTTCAGCCGAATATACAGGTGATATGGGTGGATACCGTGACAAGCTTGCAACGCAAGTAGCAAGTGGCTCTGCTCCGGATCTTATACAAGTAGATGTAACCTGGTTGCCCGGTTATGCGGCAAAAGGAGATTTTTTTTCCGACATGTTGGAGCATAAAGACATTATTGATACCAAAAGCCTTGATCAGGATTTCATAAACAGATTCAGCATGTTTAATAATAAGCTCCTTGGCCTGCCTCTGGGAATCAATGCAGTAACATTCATGTATAATTCGGATTTGGTAAAGAAAGCCGGAATTAATATCACTCCTGATTGGGACTGGGATACATTCATCTCTGAAGGAAAAAAATTGCATCAGATGGACAGCAATTTATATTTCCTAAATATTGATTCACAATCACTTCATGAAAATATATTTTCAAATTATGTAAGGCAGCTCACAGGAAATAAATTAGTAAATGATGACTATTCATTAGGATTTGACAAGCAATCTGCTTCTGAAGCCTATAAGTTTGTAAAGAAAATGTTTGAAGAAAATATTTGTCAGCCTGCCAGTGAATCTACTGTTTACAATAAGGGAATTGACAAAAACCCAAAATGGATCGCCAATCAGTTTGCAGGTACTGTGAACTATGGGTCAAATATCGCTTTATTTAGGCCGGGACTGGGAGGAAAGACAGCAGATGCCGTAAACATACCGGTAGCTAAAAATGCGAAGAATTCATCAATTATAGTTAGACCTCAGTCGTTTTTATGCATAAATAATAAGTCGGCAGAAAAGCAGGAGTGTGCCAAATTCGTAAACTTCTTCCTGAATGACAAGGAATCTCAGCTTGCGCTTAAGGATACAAGATCTGTTCCTCCTACAGAAACAGCAAGGAAAGTACTTGACGAGGCAGGGTTAATAGACTCTTTATCTGTAAAGGTAGTAGATCAAGCGCTTCCGAAAGCCGGCCTTGCAGACAATAATTTGTCAACAAACCAGCAGTTAAATGATGCAGGAGTAAGTGTAATGGAAAAAATCATGTTTGGTAAAGTAACGCCTGAAGAGGCCGCTGACGAGATAATCAAACAATTTACGGATATTATAGACGATATGAAAGAAAACCAGAAGTAATCAGCTGAAATATCCCATTTATCGAATGTTGCCTGATTGGCAGCATTCGATATTTATTAACACTTAGAAAGTTGGTTGAACTTATATGGCGATATCAAAGACAAAAAAGAGTACCAAAAAAGGTATAGGGTTGAAGGACGACATAAGGGCATTTTTTTATTTAAGCCCCTGGATTATTGGTTTTGCTGTCTTTCAATTATATCCATTAATTGCTTCACTGATCTATTCTTTTACAAATCTGGATTTAATGAATGTTCCCAAATTCATTGGTATAAAAAATTATGCAGATATGTTTACAAAGGATCCTGATTTTATTATTTCTTTGAAGGCGACTATAAAATATGTTCTGTTTGCTGTGCCGGCAAAATTGGTTTTTGCACTTTTTATAGCAGTATTACTTAATATGAAAATAAGGGCTGTAAACTTTTTTAGAACTGTTTATTATATTCCGTCAATAATGGGTGGGAGTGTTGCTGTGGCAATCCTGTGGAAAATAATGTTCGCGAAGGATGGCATCGTAAACAAGTTTATTGCATATGTGCATATACCATCCATAGACTGGCTCGGCAGTCCGAATATTGCTATTTATACATTAGGGCTGCTGGTTGTATGGCAGTTTGGGTCTTCGATGGTTCTTTTCCTTGCAGGATTAAAACAGATTCCTAATGAGTTTTATGAGGCAGGAGTGGTTGACGGTGCTTCCAAGCCAAGGATGTTTTTCTCTATTACACTGCCCATGTTGACGCCTATTTTGTTCTTTAATCTTGTAATGCAGATGATAAGCGCTTTTCAGGAGTTTACATCAGCTTTTGTTGTTACGAACGGCGGCCCCCTGAAGTCCACATATTTATACGGGATGAAGCTATATACTGAGGGATTCAGCCATTTTAAGATGGGTTATGCAAGTGCACTATCATGGGTCCTTTTTGCAATAATATTCGTACTAACGATTATCATATTCAAAACATCGGACAACTGGGTGTATTATGAAGATGGGGGTAAATTATGACGAAGGAAATTTTAAAAAACTCAATAAAATATATTCTGCTTATCATAGTAGGTATTTTAATGATTTATCCCTTTATATGGTTGTGTTTTGCTTCATTCAAAAGTAATAGAGATATTTTCGGGTCATTGAAGCTTTTGCCCTCAGAGATATCATTAAAGCCGTTTATTGAGGGATGGAAGGGCAGCGGTCAATATACCTATGGCAATTTCTTCCTGAATTCTGCAATATTAGTAATACCGACATCACTTTTTACAGTATTGTCCAGTATAAGTGTAAGCTATGCATTTGCACGTTTAAAATTTCATTTTAAAAAGCTGTTGTTCAGTCTCGTAATATCAACACTTATGCTTCCAAATGCCGTAATTATAATACCTAGATACATGATTTTTAAAAATTTCAACTGGATTGACAGTTATCTCCCTTTCACAGTACCGGCTCTATTAGCCTGTAATTCTTTCTTTATATTTATGATGATACAGTTTTTCAGGGGTTTACCAAAGGAACTTGATGAATCAGCATATATTGATGGCTGCAATTCCTTTACCATACTGGTGAAGATATTGACACCGCTCTGCAAGCCTGCCATTATATCCGCTTTCCTGTTTCAATTTATGTGGACCTGGAATGACTTTTTTAATTCGTTGATTTACATTAACAGCGTAAGTAAATATACGGTTACTTTAGGATTACGAATGTCATTGGATAATCAATCCGGTGATTTACCCTGGAATCAAATTATGGCGATGTCCGTTCTTACTATCGTACCTTGTGTCCTGCTATTCTTTTTTGCACAAAAACATTTTGTAGAAGGCATAGCTACTACCGGTATTAAAGGCTGATCAGAGAGGCGAAATTTATACACTTTTGTGAGATGGCAAGTGACTAAAGAGGGTTGTATCTATTTATCAGTATGAGAATTTGGGTGAGAGGAATAAGGAAAATGAATACTAAAAATCCTTTTATTGAAGATAAATTAGAAAACTGCAATGGAAATAACGGGGAAAACAATACAGAATATCCACGTGCGCTATGGTGGTATAAAAGTCCTCCTGTTAAGTTCTGGGAGGGGATACCGATTGGGACTGGACGATTTGCCGCCATGGTACATGGAACCCCCTCACAGGAAATAATAACTTTCAATGATGAAACTTTATGGACGGGAAGTCCATATAATCCAAACAATGAACAAGGCCCAGAAATTCTGCAGAAAGTCCGCGAGTTAATTTTATCAAAGGAATATACTGAAGCTGACAAAGAAATAATGAAGTTGGGCAGTCGTCCAATATATACACAATCCTACCAGGCTATGGGTATTTTAAATATCAAATTTGAGGATCAATGCCAGTATTCGGAGTACCGTCGGGAACTGGATATGGACAGGGCTGTTGTAACAATCAGCTACACAATTGATGGTGTAGCCTACAAAAGAGAAATCTTTGCGAGCTATACTGATCAGACCGTCGTAATGAGGCTTACTGCAGATAAATCCGGAAAAATTAATTTTACTGCATGGATGGACAGTCTGCATGTGGGTGCTTCAAGCTTAGTGGACGAGGATGGTGTTCTGTTTATGAGAGGTCGTGTACAGGATTGCCTGTATACAGATAATCACACTCCTTATGATCCTCTAATAAAAAGTAAAATGAAATGGCAGGCTGGTTTGAAAGTGCTTGCGCAAGGAGGTACACAGTCAATAGTATCTGTAAATCATAGCAAGAGTCAAACCGCCGGAATTCAAGTAAGTAACGCAGATGCGGTCACATTGGTACTTGCAGGTGCAACCAATTATGTAAAATGGGATGATATTTCCGGAGATGAGAATAAAGCTTGCATGCAGTATCTTAAATCAGGAGACCTTTCATATAGGGTGCTGCTTGAAAGACATTTGGAAGACTATCAACCGCGTTTCGGGAGATGTAAAATCTTTCTCGGCCACGATGAGCATCCTGAGAAAGATACGACCCAGAAGTTGGAGGACATGAAAAAAGGTAAAGATGATGCTCAATTTGCGGCTGTGTACTTCCAATATGCAAGATATTTGCTTCTTGCTGCTGCACGGGAAAGAACCTTAGCATTTAACAATCATAATATTTGGCTTGATAACCTGGAAGGAAGATGGGAGGGTCGCTGGACCCTGAATATTAACATTCAGGAATGCTACTGGCCGGTTGAAAGTACGAATTTGCCAGAAATTAATGAATCGCTTTTGTTGTTCGTTCAGCAATTATATGAGGCCGGAAAAAGGACAGCTAAAGAGGTATTCGGTTTTAAAGGCTGGTGTGCTCATCATGGAGTGGATATTTGGATGAACACAGCTTTTACAAGCCCTTCGGCACACTTCGGATTTTTTCCAACCGCCGGAGCATGGTTATGCCAGCAGTTATATGAGCATTATAAGTTCATACCCGACGAAGGGTATCTAAAAGAAATATACCCGATTATTAAAGAAGCCGCCGAGTTCTGTGCCGATTTACTTATTACTGACCCTGAAACAGGCCTTCTTGTTACATGCCCGTCGACATCACCGGAGAATAAGTTTATAAATCCTGCCGATGGATCTCCTGCGGGAGCTTCAATGGGGGCAGCCATAGACACGCAAATAATCCGAAATCTATTCAGAAACTGTATTGACGCATGTGTAATACTTGGAAAGGATACAGAATTTAGAAATCAGTTGGAGCAAAAGCTGCATAGACTTCCGCCGCATAAAATCGGAAAATACGGCCAATTACAAGAATGGTTTTACGACTTTGAAGAAAGTGAAGTTCAGCATCGTCACATCTCACACTTATTTGCATTATACCCTGATAACGACATTACACCCAAAAAGAGTCCGGAACTGATTCAGGCTGTTAAAACCGTATTAGATAGAAGGGGAGAAGAAAATCTCGGCTGGTCGGGTGCGTGGAAGATCAACATTAATGCACGTTTGGGAGATGGAGATAAGGCACACGACTATCTGCGAAGAATGTTGAGCGATGTCAGTATTCATCCCCGTAAGGAAGACAGTACTGTAACACCTTCTTTTGAAGGAAATCAGGGAATACAGGGCGTATGTTCCGGAATAGTCGAAATGCTGCTGCAAAGCCATGAAAGTGAGATAAACCTGCTCCCGGCACTGCCCAAAGTGTGGGCAGACGGGTCAATCTGCGGACTACGTGCCAGGGGGGGGTATGAAGTCGATATCCGTTGGAAGGATGGAACGCTTGAATGTGCAGCAATAAGGCCGATGCTTGCCGGAATTTGCAGAGTACGTGCAAATACTCCAATTTCAATTACATCAGGTTCCGGAATAACGCAAATAACAAGGCTTGATGATACAAGCGTAGAATTTACTGCTGAAGCCGATACTGAATACACGGTTCTGCCTATAAAATACTAGAAAGGTAATATCATGGAGAGGAAAAAATTATCTAACACAAATCTTTCGCTTTCGGTTCTGGGTATGGGATGCTGGGCGTATGGCGGAGGAAAATACTGGGGGGAACAAAGTCAGAAGGATGTTGATGAGGTTGTACATGCGGCATTGGATCTTGGGATAAATTATTTTGATACCGCGGAAGTATATAATGATGGAGAAAGTGAAAGAGCGCTGGGTCTGGCACTCAAGGGCAGGCGGACGGAGGCTGTCATTGGAACAAAGGTCAGTACCTCAAACACAAAGGCTGATGACTTACGAAGGCATTGTGAAAAGAGCTTAAAGCGGCTTGGGACAGATTACATAGATTTATATATGCTTCACTGGCCGATTAACCCCAAGGCTATTGCACATTTTACAAGTGATAAAGGTCTAATATCTTCACCTCCTTCAATAGAGGAGGCTTTTAGCACCTTGCTGCAGCTGCAGAAAGAAGGAAAGATCCGTGAGATTGGAATCAGTAATCACGGTGTGCTGCAAATGGAGGAAGTAAGGAAAACAGGTGTGAACATTGCAGTAAATGAACTGCCGTATAACCTCATTTCCAGAGGAATTGAAGAAGAAGTTTTGCCGTACTGCAAAAAGAATAATATCGGAGTAATCGGTTATATGGCCTTGCAGCAGGGGATTCTTGCGGGAAAGTATTCTTCGGTGGAATCCATTCCGGCAGCCCAGGCACACTCAAGACATTTTCATTTCAGCAGAGGCGCAGATCAATCCAGACATGGGGAAGCAGGGGCTGAAAAAGAAATATTTGAGTTGCTGCAGGTAATGAATAAAATTGCCCTCGAAATTAATACAAGTGTTCTTTCCCTATCTCTTGCGTGGGCTATGGCTAAAGAAGGAATAACCAGTACCTTGGTGGGATCTCGTAATATAAGTCAACTTAAATTGAATGTTGGTGCAGCCTCTTTCAAACTGCCAGGTGATGTCATTGAAAAGCTTAACAGGCTGAGTGAGCCGGTATTGGCAAAAATGGGATCAAACCCTGATTATTACGAAAACAGAAAATATAGCAGAATTTACTGATTGAGAGGTATTTAACATGAAAATTATTAATATGGAATTATTTAAGGTGCCGCCACGCTGGCTTTTCCTTAAAATCACAACTGAATCAGGGCTGGTAGGATGGGGCGAACCTGTAATTGAAGGGAAGGCTGATACCGTTGCTGCAGCAGTTGAGGAAATGAAGGAATACGTAATAGGACGAAATGCAAACGATATTGAGGATATATGGCAGGTATTATACAGAGGTGCATTTTACCGGGGCGGACCCATTTTAGTGAGTGCCATATCAGGTATAGAACAAGCTTTGTGGGATATAAAGGGAAAAGCTCTGAATGCACCTGTTTATGAATTATTAGGCGGAGCTGTCAGGGAAAGGTTGAAAGTATACTGCTGGATTGGCGGAGACAGGCCAAAAGACGTTGCAGCAGCAGCAAAGGAAAAATTTGAACAAGGCTATACTGCTTTAAAGATGAATGCCACACCGGAAATAGCCTGGATAGATAATTTCATGATAATTCAAGATGTCATTGACAGAGTGCAATCCATCCGGGATGTGCTGGGATATAAAATGGATATTGCTCTTGATTTTCATGGAAGAGTGCATAAAGCCATGGCAAGGGTTCTGATGAAAGAACTTGAACCGTTTAGATTAATGTTTATTGAAGAACCGGTTTTAACAGAAAATGAGGAGGCTTTTGCTGAACTCAGGAGACACACCTTCACACCAATAGCGACAGGTGAAAGAAACTACACCCGTTGGGGCTTTAAAAACATGCTTCATAATGGAGGCGTAGATATTATCCAGCCTGATTTGAGCCACGCCGGGGGAATTCTTGAGGCCAAAAAGATTGCCGCTATGGCGGAAGCCTACGATGTCGCTGTTGCTCCCCATTGTCCTCTTGGGCCGATCGCGCTTGCCTCCTGTGTTCAGCTGGACTTTTGTACACCAAATGTTTTCATACAGGAACAGAGCTTGGGAATCCACTATAATCAGGGGTCTGATCTCCTTGATTACCTTACCGATCCATCTGTCTTTGATTATAAGGATGGATACATAAACAAGTTGAACAAACCTGGCTTAGGAATTGAAGTCAATGAAGCAAAGGTAAGGGAAATGGCAAAGAGTGGTCATAACTGGAAGAACCCCGTTTGGAGAATGGCTGACGGCAGTCTGGCAGAGTGGTAAACCGATACGTCTTTAATGAACAAAATGTAGAATAGAAGGGGAGTGTTCATATGTTAAATGGTATCCCGTCAATTATATCACCCGACTTGATGAAGGTTCTGATGGAAATGGGACATGGTGATGAAATAGTTTTTGCAGACCGTAACTTTCCTGCATCAAGTACGGCCAAAAAGCTTATACGCTGTGACGGTCACGGAATACCGGCTATACTTGATGCTGTTTTAAAGTATTTTCCATTGGATTATGCAGTTAAACATTCCGTGGCATTAATGGCTGTTACTCCAGGAAATCCCTACAAGCCTGTAATAAGGGACGAGTATTCCTGCTGCGTAAAAAAATATAATAAGGACTTCAGTGAATTTGAGTATATGGAGAGATTTGAGTTTTACGAAAGAGCTAAAAATGCATATGCAGTAGTAGCTACAGGAGAAGCGTCACGTTTTGCAAATATAATACTGAAAAAGGGAATTGTAGCCGAAGAATAGGAAACATCTGCAGAACGGACAAAAGGGCTGCTGCTCCAGATAAATTTACAAGAAAGGTGGAAAATTAATGCCAGAAGTTGTTACTGTAGGTGAAACACTTGTCCTTTTCAGTCCTGAGCAAAACGGTCCCTTAAGGCATGTGGAAGGTTTTAAGAAAAGAATTGCAGGAGCCGAGAGCAATACTGCCATTGCATTAAGCAGACTGGAACACAGCTGCGGATGGATAAGCAAAATTGGCAGAGATGAATTCGGACAGTTCATTTTAAGAGAAATAAGGGCTGAAGGGGTGGATGTAACAGGGGTTCGGATAGATGAAAATGCACCCACAGGAATTATGTTTAAGGAGATATTTCACGGAATGGAAAGCCGGGTGTACTACTATAGGAAAGGTTCGGCAGCAAGCATGCTCAGACCGGAGGATATTGATCCGGAATATATCAAAAATGCGAGAATCCTTCACATTACAGGTATAACACCGGCACTGAATATTTCTTGTCTTGAAACCATATGGTCGTTAATAAGGACAGCTAAGGAGAATGGTGTTCTGATAAGTTTTGACCCCAATATACGTCTCAAACTGTGGAGCAGGGAGCAGGCTTCCAGGGTACTGAATGAAATTTTGTCATATGCTGATATAGTGCTCTCAGGTGTTGACGAAGGAGAAATTATTTTAGGTGAAAGTAATGCTGAGCGACTTATTGATATATTGTTGGAATCAGGGGTAGGCAAGGTAGCCCTGAAAATGGGAGCTGAGGGCTGTTGGGTAGCAGACATGAAATCCAGGTATAGGATAAATGCTGTTGAAGTCGGCCAGAAGGTCGATCCGATAGGTGCAGGAGATGCCTTTAATGCAGGCTTTCTTGCTGGTGTTCTCGAGGGGAAAGGGATTGAAGACTGCGGAAGGATGGGGAATATAATGGGCGCTTTCGCAATAACCACCCGCGGTGATATAGAAGGACTACCGGGCAGGAGGGAACTGGAACAATTTATGAACCATGATAAGGAAATAACCAGATAAGCCTTTGAAAGGAGAAAAAAGTGCTAAGGAATATATTAAATTGCATTGCGCAGACGGGAATAGTTTCAATTATAAGAGGTATAGATGAAGCGTACATAGATAATACGGTAAAGGCGCTATATAACGGAGGTATTCGAAATATTGAGATAACCTTAGACACACCGGGTGCTGTCAGAATGATTGAGAATGTGAAAAACTCATTCGGTGAAAATATGTTAGTAGGGGCTGGGACGGTACTTGATGCTGAGACAGCCAGAACAGCCATATTATCGGGTGCAGACTTTATTCTTTCACCGAGTCTGAGTGCCGGGGTTATAGAGATGTGCAGCCGATACGGCAAGCTCGCAGTACCCGGCGTTTTGACCCCGACAGAAATAATAACTGCATGGCAGTTGGGGGCTCAGTTAGTAAAGATATTCCCAGCCAGAGCTTTCGGACCAACATATATAAAGGACATAAAAGCTCCGCTGAAACAGATAGAGATTATGGCTGTAGGGGGAGTCGACATCTCCAACGCCGCGGAATTCATAAGGTCAGGCGCTATGTCTGTTGGAGTGGGCTCTGAGCTTGTCAATAGAAGAATAGTATATGAAGGGAATTACGATTTAATAACCAAGAATTCAATACAATTTGTTGAAAGTATAAAGGTTAAAAAAGAATAGTATTTAAGGCCAGAGGTTATTAATGCTTACTTAAATAGAAGTATTCATTGACTTTTAAATATCAATTTGTTAATATAAATACAGAGTTAAACGTTTTGCGATAGAAGGTGATTTTATTTCTGTAACAATAAAGGATGTTGCCAGTAAGTCAGGACTCTCAATTGCAACAATATCCAAATATATAAATGGCGGTAATGTCCTTGAGGAAAATCGGATAATTATAGACAAAGTAATTAAGGAACTTGGTTTTGAAGTAAATGAAATAGCCAGGGGATTAAAGACCAGCAAGACAATGACAATTGGTTTATTGATTCCCAGCCTTGAAAATATATTTTTTACGAGTATTGTATCAAATATTGAAAGCGTTTTGATTAAAAGCGGCTACAGTACAATAATTTGCGACTATAAAGAAGATAAGGATCTGGAAAAACAAAAGCTTGATTTTTTATTGAAAAAGATGGTGGATGGCATTATAACAATGCCCATGGGAAATGATTCAGATGCAATCAATTCGGTTATCAAAAGAAATATTCCTGTAGTTCTGATTGACAGAGCTTTAAGGGATATAGAATGTGATACTGTGCTTGTTGATAATCTTAACGCAGCGTATAATGCTGTTGAACAGTTAATTGTTCTGGGGCACAAGAGAATTGGTATTATTTGTGGTCCTGACGACATATATACTGCCCAGGAGCGACTAAAGGGGTACGAAAGAGTACACGAGGATTACAACATGTCAATTGACAGTAATCTGGTCAAAAAAGGGGATTATCAGGTTGAAAGCGGGTACAGGCTGCTGGGCGAACTGATGAAAATGGAGGAGCCTCCGACTGCCGTTCTGGTTACAAATTATGAAATGACTCTGGGAGCTCTGATGGCAGTAAATGAAGGCAATATAAAGATTCCCGATGATATTTCTTTTATCGGCTTCGACAATCTTCAGCTTTCAAAAGTTGTTAAACCTCCGTTATCTATTGTAATTCAGCCGGTTCAACAAATTGGTGAAGTCGCTGCAAATACCATTTTGAGAAGGCTCAAGGGGGATACCTCAAACTTCCCGTCCATGATCCGACTGAAAACTGAATTAGTCATGAAGGAATCTGTAAAAAAATTGAAAACTAACTAAAGAAAAGTTTTATGAGAAACAAAGACTGTTTCTCGAATATTTTTGGAAACAAGCGAAACGTTTAGCTATTCTAACCTTGAGTGAGTAAAAACGTAACGCTTGAGCAGATGGTGTAATATATTCTAATAAATTTCAGAAATGGAGACGGGCATGGAAAATTTATTACTAGGTATAGATATTGGAACATCGGCTTGCAAGGTGGCGATTTTTGATTTGCAGGGAATAGTAACAGCGCAGTCAACCAAGGAATACAAGGTTTATTATCCCGCGCCGGGCCATGTGGAGCAAAATCCAAATGAATGGTGGGATAGCATCTGTTCAGCCACAAAGGAAGCAATATTCAAGGCGAAAATTGATGCAAAGCAGATAAAGGGAATAGGAATTGACGGACAGAGCTGGTCTGCCATACCTGTCGATAAAAGCGGCAGGGTATTACATAATACACCGATCTGGATGGATACAAGAGCATCGGATATATGCAGGGATACTGTTGAAAGAGTGGGTTTTGAGAAAATTTTCAAACTGAGTGGCAATTCCTTTGAGCCCTCTTATTCAACACCAAAATTTATTTGGTTTAGAAAATACATGCCCGAAATATATAATTCTGCTTATAAATTTTTACAAAGCAACAGCTTTATTGCCTTCAAACTTACTGGACAAATGACACAGGATTTATCACAGGGCTATGGTATACATTCCTTTAATATGAATGAGGGCAATTGGGATGACGGCTTCTGCGAGGAACTGGGCTTTGACAGAGAGAAGCTTCCTGAGCTGTTCCAGTGCCATGAAATCATTGGTGAGGTTACCACCGAGGCGGCAGCCTTAACAGGATTGGCTGCAGGAACACCGGTAGTAGCGGGCGGCTTGGATGCCTCCTGCGGAACTCTTGGTGCAGGTGTGCTAAAAGTTGGGCAAACTCAGGAGCAGGGAGGACAGGCAGGTGGTATGAGCATATGTCTGGAAGCCGCCGTTGCCCATCCGAAACTTATTTTAGGTTATCACGTTGTACCGGAACGGTGGCTTTTACAGGGAGGTACCGTTGGCGGAGGCGGAGCAATAAAGTGGTTCAGGGAGGAACTGGGGGCTTTTGAAGATTCAGTGGCAAAAGCAACAGGATCAAATCCATTTAGTGTTATGGATATCGAGGCTGAAAAAATATCTGCCGGTTCGGAAGGTCTCATATTTTTGCCGTATATGGCGGGAGAGAGATCACCTATATGGGATAAGAATGCGAAAGGGGTATTTTTCGGACTGGGCTACAACAAAACAAGGGCTCATATGATTAGAGCCGTAATGGAGGGTTGCGCCTTTGCTCTTCAGCACAATATGAGAACAGCTGAGGAAGCAGATGTTACTGTAGACGAATTAGTAGCCATGGGGGGAGCCGCAAACAGCCGTCTTTGGACCCAAATAAAGGCAGATGTTACAGGCAAGGTCATCAAGGTTCCAACTTCAGATACGGCAACCACACTTGGCGCAGCAATACTTGCTGGTGTTGGGACAGGTCTTTACAAGAGCTTTGACCTGGCAGTCCGGGATACTATTGTTATCACACGTACTCATGAGCCCGATATGAAAGCTCATGAAACCTACAAGAGGAACTATGAAATATACCTTGAGCTATATGAGAAATTAAAAGATACAATGCAAAAAATATGAAATATTAAGGTCTGGAGGGGGTTATATGAAAGCGGGAGTATTGCATGCAAGGGATGATTTAAGATATGAAGAGATTCCGACGCCTGTACCTGGAAAGGGAGAAATACTTGTAAAGGTCAAGGCGACAGGTATATGCGGTTCGGATATTCCAAGAGTATTGGGTGACGGTGCACATTTTTTCCCGATTGTTCTGGGACATGAATTTTCAGGTGAAGTTGCCGTGGTCGGTGAAGGAGTAACTTCTGTGGAGGTAGGAGACAGAGTGGCAGGGGTACCTTTGGTTCCCTGTATGAAATGTGAGGACTGCCAGAAGGGTAATTATTCTTTGTGTAAACATTACAGCTTTATCGGTTCCAGAGAAAACGGAAGCTTTGCAGAGTATGTAAAAATGCCTGAGAGTAATGTTGTGAAATTTGATGACAGCGTTACCTTTGAGCAAGGAGCGTTCTTTGAACCTGCAACGGTGGCTTTGCACGGATTGCTGTGTGCTGACTACCATGGCGGAGAGGATGTTGCCATACTTGGCGGAGGAACAGTGGGTATGTTTACAGCTCAATGGGCCAGGATATTCGGTGCAAAAAGGGTTTTTGTATTTGATATAGACAATGACAGATTGGCACTGGCTCAAAAGCTTGGCGCTGATGTGACAATTAATACTCTGGATAAGGACTTTAAAGAACAGGTTGATAAGCTTACAAACAAGAAAGGCTTCGGATTTGTTTATGAAACTGCCGGAGTTGATATAACCATGAAACTTGCTTTTGAACTGGCAGGAAATAAATCCGAAGTTTGCTTCATTGGAACACCCACAAGGGATTTGGTATTCACTCCCCGGCTGTTTGAAAATATGAATCGCAAGGAGTTCAAACTCACCGGTTCATGGATGTCCTACAGCGCGCCTTTTCCGGGCAGGGAGTGGGATTTGACCGCTCACTATTTTTCAACGGGAGCCTTGAAATTTGATGAAAGCTTTATATTCAAGAAAGTTCCGCTAAATAATATTAGGGACGGCTTTGATATGTTCAAGGTTCTAGGAACCGTTAAAGGAAAAGTACTTATAGTGAACGAATAGGAGGGAGAAAATGACAATGAAAGGTTTGCATCCGTTGAAAAATTTGGTTTTAAAACAGAAGCAGGGAATTCCGGCAGGAATATATTCGGCCTGCAGTGCAAATGAATATGTAATTGAGGCTGCAATGGAAAGAGCATTGACGACCGGGGGTTATGTACTGATTGAAGCAACAGCAAACCAGGTAAACCAGTTCGGAGGCTATACGGGCATGAAGCCGGAGGATTTCAAAGCATTTGTATTCAATATTGCCCAAAAAGTACAGTTTCCTACAGAAAGGCTCTTACTTGGAGGAGATCATCTGGGACCTCTCACGTGGAAAAACGAAAAGTCGGACACAGCTATGGAAAAATCCTGTGAGTTACTAAGACAGTATGTCTTGGCAGGATTCACAAAAATACATATAGATACCAGTATGCATCTTGCAGATGACAATATTAATGAAAAGCTTGATACAGGTGTTATAGCCAAGAGGGGTGCGGTGCTATGCAAGGTAGCAGAGGAGGCATATGAAGAGCTTTTAAAAATCGACGAGAATGCACTGCAACCGGTATATGTTGTGGGCAGTGAAGTGCCCATTCCAGGAGGAAGCCAGGAAGAGGAAGAGGGTATTCAGGTTACAAGAGTAGGTGATTTCGAAGCCACCGTTGAAACCTTCCGACAGGCATTCTATGAGCTGGGGTTGCAAAAGGCCTGGGCAAATGTTATTGCTGTTGTGGTACAGCCGGGAGTTGAATTCGGTGATGAAACAATACATGAATATGATCGAAAGGCTGCAAAAGAGCTGTGCCAGGCTTTAAAAAAGTATCCAAACCTGGTTTTTGAAGGACACTCTACAGATTATCAGACTCCAACAGCTCTTAAAGAAATGGTTGAGGACGGAATAGCGATTCTGAAGGTAGGGCCAGCTTTGACCTTTGCATTGAGAGAAGGCTTGTTTGCCCTGAGCATGATAGAAGAAGAACTCTTTAAATATGATCCTGATATTCACCTGTCAAATCTTATTAATGTATTTGATGAAGCAATGCTTCAGAACCCTGAGAACTGGAGAAAGCACTATCATGGCAGTGGATCAAAAATAAGGTTTGCCA